>JAOTUT010000151.1 GCA_029863735.1 Ignavibacteria bacterium | reverse complement strand
CGATTCCTTAACGGGCAATGTACTTCGTGAGGTTGAGTCGGCACCAATTTATCCGGCAAAATATTTTGTTACTGACCGCGATAAGATGCAGAAGGCGATTCATAACATAGAACTTGAACTGGCTGAAAGTTTAGAAGTGTTTCGGAAAGATGAAAAATATCTTGAAGCCCAGCGTCTTGAGCAAAGAACAAGGTTTGATATCGAAATGATGAAAGAAATTGGTTACTGTTCAGGTATTGAAAATTATTCGCGACATATGGATGGAAGAGCACCTGGTTCGCGTCCCTTTAATTTGTTTGATTATTTCCCCGATGATTTCCTTCTGGTCATTGATGAATCCCATGTTACAATTCCACAAATAAGAGGAATGTACAATGGGGACCGCAGTAGAAAAGGAACCCTGGTTGAATACGGTTTTCGTCTTCCTTCTGCGCTTGATAATAGACCAATGATGTACGAAGAATTTATGGGAATGTTGAACCAGGTAATATTTGTTAGTGCAACCCCTGCTGATTACGAGTTGGAAAAGTGCAATGGAGTTATCGTTGAACAAATCATTCGCCCAACCGGCTTGCTTGATCCTGAAATTGAAGTAAGACCTATAAAAGGACAGATTGATGATCTGATAGATGAAATAAGAACCAGAGTAAATAAAAAAGAAAGAACCCTTGTTACAACTTTAACTAAAAAAATGGCAGAAGATCTTGCGGACTATCTTGACAAAATTGGGATAAAGGTTCGCTACATTCACAGTGATATTGATTCTCTTGAGCGAGTTGAAATACTTCGGGATTTGCGTCTTGGAGAATTTGATGTTTTAGTTGGAGTAAATCTATTGAGAGAAGGTCTTGATCTTCCGGAAGTGTCTCTGGTTGCAATCATTGATGCCGATAAAGAAGGATTCCTCAGAAGTGCACGATCATTGATGCAAGTTGCCGGTAGAACAGCCCGAAATGTAAATGGCAAAGTAATTATGTATGGTGATGTTATAACTCAATCAATGCAAAAGACAATCAAAGAGACGAACAGAAGAAGAAAGCTGCAAAAAAAGTATAATGAAGAACATAATATTATTCCTGCAACAATTTATAAAAGTGTGGATGAAATTCTTGCTTCAACATCTCTTGCCGAGATGAGGAAAAAAGATGACAAGGAAGATTATGGATTTGCTAAAGTAGCTGAACCTATTCTGAAGTATATGAATAAAGAACAAAAAGAAGATTTGATTGAACAGTTGAGAGAACAAATGCGGAATGCTGCCAAAGACCTTGAGTTTGAAAGGGCTGCTTCACTTAGAGATGAAATTTTGAGATTGGAAAAGATGGTGAAATAATTACATCAGATTTTTATCATAGAATTAAGCTTATCATCCAGACTTTCTCCTTCATATAAAACCTTTTCTAAAAACAATCCCGAAGGGGGTGCAGTAAACTTGGCAACTTCATTCGATTTAACATTTAGATAATTAATTATTTCCCTTTCTGTTTTCTTTCCTCTTCCTACTTCAACCAGAACTCCGACTATTCTTCTTACCATTTTCCAGATAAAATGTGAGCCAACAATTCTAATTAAAACTAAATTACCTTCTTCTTTCAGTTGAATGTTGTCAATTAAAACTTTAGTTGATTTTTCTTCAGGATCGTCATCAGTAAAAGATGAAAAATCATGCATACCAATAAATAGTTTTGAGGCTAATTCCATTTTCTTAAAATCAAGTTTATCTTTTACCCACCAGACATACTTTTTCCCAAAAGCAGTTCTTCTCCGGGAAATCTGATAAAGGTAGCTACGGAATTTTGCATCGTGTCTTGCATAAAATTTCTGATGTGCTTTTTCAACTTCAATAATATTTATATCAGATGGTAAAAGATCATTTAATTTCATTCTTATTATCTCTGGTGCAAGCATAGTTTTTGCATCCAGATGAGCAACTTGCTCAAGAGCATGGACTCCGCTATCAGTTCTTCCTGAACCTTGAAGATCAATAAAATCTTTTCCGAATATTTCTTTGGCTGATTGGATTATCGTTCCCTGAATTGTTCGTGCATTCTCCTGTCTTTGCCAGCCAGAAAAACGTGTACCGTCATATTCAATAAAAAGCTTGAAGCGTGAGAAGTCTTTGACAGATTTTTGATAGTTGGGTTTCCGATCGAATGATTGATATTTCGTCTTCTGTTTCCCCTTAGTAAATCTGTTTTTACCTGTTATGCTATTCGAACGTGAAGATTTACTCATCTTAATTTTACTATTTCCTCTGCATAATCTTGAGAGGTTTCATAAACACGAATTTTAATTTCATTAATGTTTTGTGGTAATGAAGACTTCTTAACTTTGTTCAGCAAATAAAGACAAATGTTTTCTGCAGTTGATTCAAAATCAACAACAACTTTTTTCGAGTTCATTTTTTCTAAAAACTCAAGCACTATTTTATCATCTTTATTAACCATAAATGCATGATCGAGCTTCTCGACAATGGGGTTGATAATCTTTTCAACATCGTAGTAATCTATTATCATTCCGTTTTTGTCAAGCTCACCTTCAAACTCTACGAGCATTTTGTACGAATGTCCGTGAATGTTTTTACACTGCCCGAAATGCTCGGGCAGTCTGTGTCCCATTTCCCATCTGAATTCTTTTGCTATTTTCATAATCAAATATTTAAATTATAAAGTTATTAAAGACTTAACTTTTAACTGTCATTGCGAGGAGTTCACGACGAAGCAATCTCATAGCTTAATCTTCAAAGTGAGATCACTTCTCCCCCGCCTCTGGCGGTGGCTCGTGATGACAAATTACTTCTATCAATCTATACTCCTTTTGTTTCAGGATGCCAGATATATTTGTGCATCTGCAGTTGAAATCTTACATCGAGCTTATCTTCTAAAATCCAGTTTACAAGCTGAACAGGTTCAAGTTCACCAAAGACAACAGAGAAAAGAATTTCACATTTCCCCCGTAGATTATATTTTTTGAGAATTTCGAATGTCCACTCATAATCTTCACGATTTCCAATTACAAATTTAAGTTCATCGATTGGCTTAAGATATTGAACATTCTCGTAAAGATTTTTCTTTTCCATTTCGCTTGATGGGCATTTCAAATCCATAATAATTTTCACTCTCGGATCGATATCTTTTATAGAAAGGCTTCCGCCTGTTTCAATCATCACTTCGTAACCTAGGTCGCAGAGTTTCTTCATCAAATCCAGACATTCTTCCATCTGAACAAGTGGTTCCCCGCCGGTGATTTCAACAAGCTTGCAATTGTATTTTTCAATTTCATCGATTACCTGCTGGACGGACATATCCTTTCCTTCGTAAAAGGCATATTCAGTATCGCAGTAAGTGCAGCGGAGATTACAGTAAGTCAGCCGAACAAATACGCAGGGTTTTCCGGCACTTGTGCTTTCTCCTTGAATTGAGTGATATATTTCGTTGATTTTAAGCAAGGTTCTTAATCCCGAACCTGTCTGCCGACAGGCAGGCTCGTTTCGGGATCTTAGTATACTGTCTATTATGAAAAAGACCCTGACACAAGTCCAGGGTTTAAATTACTTGAATTTGCTCGCAAAAGTTACTCCTGTGCAGGTTGATTTCAAACACGCTATGCCCTATATTTGACACTCAAATTTTGACAAAAAGAAGTTAATTTTAGTTAAATAAAAAGGATTTACACTTAATGGCAACTCATAAATCGGCAAAGAAAAGAATAAGAACAAACGAAAGAAAAAGAGTGGTTAACCAGCAGGGTGCGACACGTATAAAGTCCAGTGTAAAAAAAGTTATGGCTACAAACAATAAAGAAGAAGCAGAAAAGCTTTACAAAGAAGCTGTAAGCATACTTGACAAAGGAACTACAAAAGGTTTAATTAAAAAGAATACTGCTTCCAGAAAGAAGGCCAGTCTGACAAAACATTTGAACAAACTGCAGTCAGCTAAGTAAGTAAAAATAGTTTATTGTACAATTTTACAACCAGAAAATTGTTCACCAATCCAAGGCTTTAATTTTTCAACTTGAATCCAGTCATTTTGTAAATAAAAAGTTTTTTTTCTCCTCCAGAACGGCCAAAATGGAATACCTGTTATTTCAATTCCTCCCCATTCTCCATCAGCATAAGTCTCAAGATTCCACCAATATCTCCAATTTCCTCTTTCTTTTACACATAATCTTGCTGCAGTTGTCAATCCGAAAAGAAAACATTTCGCAGCATCTTCAAAAGAATTGAATTGATCTGTGTGCCAACCATCAAAAAAAACCATATAATTTAGGCCGCTATCAACTAATTCACATTTGAATCCATTTGAATTGATTGGTTCAATTGATATTGTGTCACCATTCTGAATAATTGGGATTGAGGATAAATTCTTCAGACGATTTAAAACTTCAACGATAGCAGGATGTGGAGTAGTCACAATCAAATACTTTCTAATATTTTTGAATTAATTTTCCCCCCTCACTCTCCGGCACAAAATACCTAATTGGCTGTATCTTTCCTTTTTTATCCTTTACCGCACGGACTTTCTTTTTTACAAGTATGCTGTGTTCAATACAAAGGTTGTCAGATATCTTCGAACCGAAAATGTAAGAGGTTCCTTTTATTAAAACATTTTTCCCAATCCGCAAGGGGAACTCATCACTGCCGGTCATATTAACACTGGATTCAATCCGTGAACCATCGCCGATAACAATGTTGCCTTTGATAATATCGCCCCAAAGAATTTGCACGTTGTCACCAATCTTTAATGTTTGTCCTGGGTAACAGGAAAGGAGCACATTCTGGCTTACGGAAACATTTTTTCCGAATACTACCTTTCCATCTATAAAAATATTTTTATCAAGTTTGAGATTGAGATTCAGTTTTACTTCTTTTCCAATGTGAGCACCTTTGCCAATACTAATATCAAGAACAGAATGTTTCTTATCCATCTTCAAAATATCCTCAACAACATTTTCGTGGATAAAGAAATCGTCGGGATCTTCAATCTCAATTATGTCTTTCAGTTTTTCGTAAACATTTTTACGGGCAATAGCTTCCATCTCTTTCAGCACTGATTTATTATTGAAGCCCATTACCACGTAATCCTTTCCGGGACTGACAGCAGCAACTGAATAATTATTTTCATTGAACAATGAGATGAGATCAGTTAGATAAATTTCTTTCTGTACATTGTTGC
>JAOTUT010000150.1 GCA_029863735.1 Ignavibacteria bacterium | reverse complement strand
GTATTCCCAAAAGTGTAGCTGTTCGCGGGAATAACTAAGCTTCCAAACCTAACAAGCTTTTGAGGTCCAACCACATTTGCAGTAAAATCAGTCAAACTTCGGTTAGCAGGCGTGACACTTTCGCTAAGGTAAATATCATGATTTGTAACTGTAACTTCGGAAGCTGGCCAATTACTGCTTGCTGAAGTAGGGAGCCTCCAACTAACTGCTTGAATTTCTTTACCAATAATGTCCGTAAGCTCACTCTCATGAATTAGTAGCTGATAAGTTCGTGGACCGGTAGCAAACTGGCTAAGAAATGCGGTATTCCCGGGTACACTTGTGTAATCAGGTGGAACAACATGAAACAGGATATCTTCCTGCGCCGAAATACTAATTGAGAAAAGTAGAAACACAAAAAAAGTAAAAATAGTTTTCATAACATCTCCTATTTTGATGATGAGGTTAATTAAAATATAACTTTTTTAAATCTAATTCACAAGATGACCAATGAAATTTTTCAGTATAAACAAATAAAAAATATAATTATGAACGACTTATTCATGATCGAAGCATATTTATAGCCGGATAAAAAACCGCAATCTCTCATTTCAAAGATTGCGGTCATAAATCGAGATTGCTTCATTTCGCTTATGCGGAATTCGCAATGACAGCTCAATGATTATACGTCGTAGTACATTCCAAACTCAAATGGATGCGGCTGCAGTGCCATTGGTTTAATTTCCTTTTCAATCTTATACTTTATCCAGGTTTCAATTACATCTTCTGTAAACACATCACCTTTTAATAGATACTCGTGATCGTTTGCTAAAGCTTTAATTGCATCATTTAAACTGCCCGGTGTTGAAGGAACATTCTTTAATTCTTCAGGAGGCATATCGTAAATATCTTTATCCAATGGCTCACCTGGATCAATCCTGTTAATAATGCCATCCAATCCTGCCATCAACATTGCTGAAAAGGCAAGATACGGATTAGCTGAAGGATCTGGACAACGGAACTCAACTCGCTTTGATTTGGGACTTGTTGAATACATCGGGATTCTTACAGCCGCACTTCTGTTCCGTTGCGAGTATGCGAGATTGACAGGTGCTTCAAATCCCGGCACTAATCTCTTATACGAGTTTGTTGTAGGATTAGCAAAAGCACAAAGCGAAGCTGCGTGCTTCAATAATCCGCCGATGAAATAAAGAGCATCATCACTTAAACCGGCATAACCCGGTCCAGCAAAAAGTGGTTTTCCTTTTTTCCACAAGCTTGTATGCACATGCATTCCACTTCCATTATCACCCTGAATTGGTTTGGGCATATATGTAACTGTTTTATTCCACTTCTTGGCTGTGTTCTTAACTATGTACTTAAACATCAAAAGCTGGTCAGCAGCTTTCACCAATGGAGCAAAATGAAGATCAATTTCACACTGACCACCACTTGCAACTTCGTGGTGTTGTGCTTCAACATCAATTCCGCAGTTCATTAAATTAACAACCATATCATTTCTTAAATCCATTAAAGCATCTGTGGGAGGGACAGGAAAATATCCTTCTTTATATCTCGGCTTATTTGCAAGATTTGGATTTTCTTCCCTTCCTGTATTCCATCTTCCTTCAACAGAATCAACATGATAAAAGCAGCCGTTCGGTTTTGAATCAAATCTTACATCATCAAAAATGAAAAACTCTGCCTCAGGACCATAATAAACTGTATCAGCAATACCGGTTGATTTCAAATGGGCTTCAGCTTTCTGTGCTACATTCCTTGGACAACGAGTATACTTTTCTTTAGTTGCAGGTTCATATATATCACAGATTAAACTAGCTGTTGGTGCATCGATGAACGGATCGAAAAATAATGTATCAGGATCCGGGATTATCAGCATATCACTTTCGTTTATGGCTTTCCATCCTCTCATTGATGAACCGTCAAAACCGTAACCATTAACAAAAGAATCTGCATCAAACTGAGTAACCGGAACCGTGAAATGCTGCCACTGTCCGGGGAAGTCCATAAACTTTAAATCTATAAACTTGATTTTCTTCGCTTTAAAAAAGCCAAGCACTTTGTCAATTGAACTCGGAGATTTTGCCATAAAGTTTTCCTTTTTATTTATTAGATATTAATTGCTGTAGTTTCTTTAATCGTAGAGAGAACATATGTAGTTTTGGTTCCTTGTACACCGAGCCAGGTCTGAATT
This sequence comes from Ignavibacteria bacterium, assembly GCA_029863735.1. The sequence continues at coordinate 2,991 of JAOTUT010000150.1, read as the reverse complement.
TCACTAAGCACTTTTTCAAGAGATTCTGTGTTTTTTACTAGTACTTTCAGCAAGTGAGATCCTTCACCTAACACCGAATAACATTCCAGAATGCTCGGATGTTTATCAACGTGTTTAATTAAATCTTTATAATGCTTTGATGAATCCATTATTACAAGAATAAAAGCCAGTATATCTAATCCAAACGCCTGCTTGTTAACTTTTGCATAATAACCTTCAATTATTTTACTTTCTTCTAATTTTTTTAACCTTTCACTAACCGAAGGCACTGATAAACTAACCTGTTCAGCAAGTTCATTCCTTTTTGTTCTTCCGTTAACCTGAAGAGTTTTAAGTATTTGAATGTCTAAATCGTCAAGCATAGTCACCTTATTTATTTAGGAAAATTTAAATTTACACCAAGAAACTTAAGGTCAAACAATAATTATTCCAAATATTATTTAGGAATAATTACATATATCACTAATTAATATTGAGCCAGAATGAGAAAATGTATTATTTTATTAAGCCAAAAGGAGTGAAGCCAATTTTGCTTTTCTTTATTTCATCGAAAAGCTGAAGGTTTTTTGACGGTCTTTCCAGGAGTTTATGGTAAAGATGGTATTGAACAGCAGAGTGATTAATTGATTTATTTTTAACTCCAGACAGTTCCAGCCTATACTGAACGTCTGAATCTTCACCGATTGACGGACCTTCGTAACGTTCATCAAAACCATTAATTTTGATTAAATCATCTTTATACAAAGAGAAGTTACAACCAAGTAATCCCCTTTGTTTTCTGTTAAAGAAATTAAGCAGGAACTTATTTTTTAGATAAAGTCCTTTTTCGACATCAACAGACTCACCGAATAAGCCACCCTTAACTAAGGATAAAAGATTCTTTTCAAGAAAACCTTCAAAGACATTCTTTTCTGAAAGTTGATTTGTAATTTTTTGTGAAAGATTAACCCGTCTCCCGGCTAGCGAGGTATTTTGATTTGAATAACTCAGATGCCCTTCGACAAAGGCTCTGTGAGGAACACAGTCACAATCTATAAAAATAAGATAGTCTGATTCGGATTCTGAAATTGCTTTATTGAGAATTTTATTTTTTCTGAATCCTTTGTCTTCCTGCCAGATATGCTTTATCGGAAATGAATGTTGGGAAATAGTTTTTTTAAATTCGTTAACTACTGCTTCACTTGACCCATCATCAGCAACTATGAATTCAAAGTTTTTCAGTGTTTGTCTTTCAAATCCGGCAAGCACAAGCTTAAGATAATCAAGCCGATTGTAAAAAGCAGCGATTAGAGTAGCTTTAATCATCAGATGAAAGTTCTTCCTTAAGTTTCTTCCTCAATTTCTTTTTGCTTTTTTTCCTGTCGTACGCTTTAGGATTCTTTTCTACCTTAGGTGGTTTTCTAGGAACCGGAATACGCTTCTTTTTCTTTTTAATTTTGATTTTAGTTTTCATATGAAATTAAATTCGTCTATTCGTTGCTTAAAAATATGCCACAAATACACTAATTAAACACGAATTAAAAGATTGCATAAATAAATGGTGCTAAAGCAGAACCCTGAGTCAAAATAATTAGTCCGCCAAGCAACAGCAGTAATATAAGTATTGGTGCCAGCCACCATTTTTTTCTTACTTTAAGAAATTGCCAGAGTTCAGATAGTATAGATAATTTACTCATAAATAATTCCTAAAATTGTCTTTCGTAATCTATTTGTTTTTTGTGAATGATACTGCGTTTTTCCCAATACGTATTAGCAGATTTATCATTTTTCAATATCATAAATTTTTTACCAACAAGTTTTGCAATAAATGAGATGGGTGTTATCACAAGATAGAATATGATGGTAAGAATTAATCGTGACATAAAGTATCCTAGAACAATTGCTAAGCCCATCCAGATTTTATTGAGAGGTTTCAGAGTCAGCGGAATGATGAGTCCGAAGACAAAAAGTAGTCCTCCAATGATAGCAAAATAAATTGCCGAGGGTTTTTCAAAATAGAAGAGCAAAGCAGCTAAAATTATTAAGACACCACCGACAGTCAAACCAAACTTGCGAAGATCCTTCTTTGTTTCTTTAATATGTTTGAATTCTTCTTTGAGCATCATTAATCCAGTGCAAATTCCTTTTTCCAGTTCACATCTTTTTCCAACGGCTTTTGATCTTCTTTTGATAGCAGATAATTCCCAAGCACAAGATAATCAATGTTGGTCCTCATAAAACATCTATAAGCATCTCCAGGTGTGCAAACAATGGGCTCACCTCTAACGTTAAATGAAGTGTTGATAATAACTGCATAACCAGTATCTTTTTCAAATTGCTGTATCAATTTATGATATCTTGGATTTGTTTCTTTATGTACAGTTTGAAGCCGGGCAGAATAATCAACGTGAGTTATTGCTGGAATATCGGAGCGAACAATATTTAATTTATCAATTCCCCAGAGCTTTTCCTGTTCATCATTCATTGCAATTCTTCTTTCATTTTTAACATTAGCAACAAGAAGCATATAAGGACTTTCCTTTTCAATTTCAAAATAATCTCCAACTTTTTCATAAAGAACTGAAGGTGCAAATGGTCTGAATCCTTCACGGAATTTTATTTTGATGTTCATTAAAGCTTGCATCTTGGGTGAACGTGCATCGCCGATGATCGAACGAGCACCGAGGGCTCGTGGTCCAAATTCCATCCTGCCATCAAACCAGCCGATAACTTTTTCTTCTGCAATTAATTTTGACACTGTTCTAATTAGTTCATCTTCTTCTAATCTTTTCGCAGCGTAATTATTCTTTTCTATAAATGATTTAATATCAGTCTGATTAAAATCAGGACCAAGATAAGAACCAAATTGTGAATCATTCTTCCCGTCAGCAATTCTTGGGTTATCCAAATAACAATACCAGCCAACAAGTACAGCACCTAAAGCACCACCTGCATCTCCTGCTGCTGGCTGAATCCAGATATTTTCAAAAGGTCCTTCTCGGAGTATTTTTC
>JAOTUT010000149.1 GCA_029863735.1 Ignavibacteria bacterium | reverse complement strand
AAATCATTTGTGTAAGCCGTCCAAGGACCATAATCTCTCACCCAGATAGAGTTAAAATTTGTAATAAGAAATTCTAAGTTGTAAAGTGGAATATTATATTGTTGAAGATAACTTTTAACACTGTTAGAATCGTTGCAAATTATATAAACGGTACCCTCCTCCTGTGCATAATCAACAATTTGTCTTAAAATGGTCAATTGTGAAGTCCACGTGATAATAACTCCTTGTAACTCTTCCCATTCTGCCATACCCCGAACAGGAGAAGGAGGCGGATCGGAGAATAGCGGATTAGTTGGGTGTTCATAGTTCTGCCACAAAAAAGATTCTTCCTGAGTCATCCAATGAGGCAAATCTTGTGTATAAAAATTTTGCGATGTTATAAAAAGAAAAAGGATAGTAAAAGTTAGTTTCATTTTGCTGGCTTTCTTAAATTCGGATGCAAGAAAAATTTTCTTTTTTAAATATGATATTCATTCATTTAAATATACTCACTCTTAATAATAATCGCTTGTACAAAATTGATGATTCAGGAGATACTTTTTGAACAAAAACATATTTATTTATAAATTATTTTTTGTCTTCCTCTTAACTCAATTACTTCTAATTAATTACTCTTGTAAAATGTCTGAAAATACAAAAGAAAATTCAGTTAAAACTGATCAACATAATAAAATTGTTAAAAGGATCGTTGAAACTGCTCTAAGAGAACGGAAAGGTTATGATTATCTGCGCGAGCTGTGTGATATAGGTCCACGTTTAAGCGGTTCTAAAAACTCAATGAAAGCAATAAACTGGGCATTTGAAAAGATGAAATCACTTGGGTTTGATAAAGTCTGGCTACAGCCTGTTATGGTACCTCACTGGGAACGAGGTAATATTGAAAGCTGTTCAATTCTGGATTTGAATAGAGAACTTTCTGTCCTCGCATTGGGGGGAAGCATAGCAACACCACTAGAAGGTATTGCTGCTGAAGTAATTGAAGTAAAAACATTTGAAGAGCTTGAAAAGAAAAAAGATGAAGTTAAAGGAAAAATTGTATTCTTCAGTCGTGCTCTTGATCAGGCACAAATAAATACGTTTGCAGGTTATGGTGGCGCTGTCAATCTAAGAATAAATGGTGCATCCGAAGCTGCCAAATATGGAGCAATTGGAGTTGTAATAAGATCGATAACAACTAAATATGATAACATCCCGCATACCGGAGTAATGATTTATGTCGATTCAATTCCAAAAATTCCTGCAGCAGCAATTGGATATCTTGACTCAGATTATCTAAGTGCTGAACTTAAAAAAAATCCTCGCTTGAAATTAAGTCTAAAGCTTAACTGCAAAACTTTAACAGATACACAATCTTATAATGTTATCGGTGAGATTAAGGGAACGAAATTCCCGGACGAAATAATTTTAGTCGGAGGTCACTTTGATAGTTGGGATGTTGGTCATGGCGCTCATGATAACGGGGCTGGTTGTATCCAAACAATGGAAGTTCTTGATTTGATGAAGCGTTTGAAAATCAAAACCAAAAGAACATTGAGATGTGTGTTTTTTATAAATGAAGAAAATGGTACGCGTGGTGCAACTGAGTATGCAATATATGCTGACACGGCAAAGCAAACCCACCTTGCCGTAATTGAATCTGATAGAGGTGCCTTTACTCCAATCGGTTTTTATGCTGAAACAGACTCCACAGATATTCTTAAACGATTGCAGAGCTGGCTCCCGATTCTCGAAAAAGCAAACATTGAGTGGGTAAAAAAAGGCGGCAGCGGTGTGGATGTTCAAAAAATTAAAAAATCAAAACTGCATATGGGATATGTTCCCGATGATCAGCGTTATATGGATTATCATCATTCAGCTAATGATGTTTTTGAAGCAGTTCATCCCAGAGAGTTTGAACTTGGTGCCGCAGCAATTGCAATTATGGCTTACTTGCTCAGTGAGGAAGGTTTATAAATTAATTTTGATCCATCACCAGGTTAGCAGCTACTTTTCCGCTTTTTACGGCACTTTCAATAGTTGACGGTAAACCTGTATCAACCCAATCTCCCGCTAAAATTAAATTTTTTATCTGAGTTTTTTGAGATGGTCGCTTGTCAATTACATCATTGGAAGGAATGAATGTAGCACGTTTTTCTTTTATAATTTGATAGTTGGTTATTAATTCAGAATCTAACAAAAAGAATTTTTGCATTTCGCTCTTGATCATATTTAATAATTCCTCATCCGTTTTATTAACCAATTCATCAGCATCACTGATTACAATATTCAAATGAGTTCCTTTATTGAAGACCCAATGCAAAGGTGAATTGATGAGTCCGAAATATTCGGCAGGAAGTTTGTTTTCTCTTAGCCAAAGCTGAATGTTTAGTATCGATGAATATTGCATTTCAGGAATATCATAATAATTATTATCATCAAAGATTCGATTCAATGCATAATTCGGAATAGCTGAGACCACATAATCGAAATCGAGATAAACCTTTTTGGGGGAATGTAATTCAGTTACCTTTCCACCGGAAATAACTAGCTTTTCAACTGGTTCCGATAATAATAGCCCCCCACCATTATCTAAGATGAATTTCTCAGCATTCTGACAGTAGGATTCACTCAAACCGTACTTTGGCAAGACAATCGTTGCAGATTTATTCCCGCTCAGAAATATTTGTTTCAAAATATCTATAAAAATTTTTGCTGAAGCCTTTTCAATACTTGTATTCAAAGCACCAACTGCAAGTATTTTCCAAAATGCGTCTTGAGCAGCTTGAGATTGATTTTCGAATTTCAACCATTCCTTAATATTCATTTCTGAAAATTTATCCGATGAATAGAACGGCAGCTTAAGAAAAACTTTTAACAAATTGAATCGATCTGATACTTCGATAGCACCATAGTTCATCAAACCTACTATCAAGTTTAAAGGATAGATTAATGGAACACTCTTCAGCGAAAATAATTGAAATCGTTCTTTAACAAAATTTACTTGTAGTCTTTTCTGAAAATAAAAATTATTCGTTGCTCCAATCATTGAAAGAAAATCCAAAGTATCATGGTAGCAACCCATCAAAATGTGCTGCCCGTTATCGATGATTGTATTGGTTTCTTTATCAATAAAAGAGTAAGCCCTACCGCCTAACTTTGGTGAAGCTTCGAGAAGTGTAACTTTGAATTTATTTTTTGCCAGGTAAGTTGCTGCGGTGAGTCCTGCAAATCCTCCCCCAATAACAATAACTTTTCTTTGCATCTGATTACTGTCAGATTAGATCAGTAAACGAGTCTGTACTTAGCCCAAACTCCAAGCGAAATGCCAACTTTTTTAAATGTCGAGATTTTAATTTTGTTTTGATAAACATTGTAATCAGCATCAACTATTTTATTGAGCATTCGAGAATAGATATGCTGCATTGCTCTCGCAGCAAACATTGCTTTTTTATCTTCTCGGTTAAGGCATGCAGTTGCAGCGTTGAAATACTCTCTTGCCCGTTCAACCTGGTATTTCATCATTCTCTGAAAATTTTCGTTATAGGTATTGTTAAAAACATCAGACTCGTAATAATTAAACTTTTCCAGATCTTCTTTAGGGAGATAAATTCTTCCTTTTTCAGCATCCTTTTTTATATCACGTAAAATGTTGGTTAACTGAAGGGCTATGCCAAGGTTAATAGCAAAATCTTTTGCTGAGCGATGTCGGTAACCAAAAATTTCTATGCACATCAATCCAACGGTTGATGCAACATTATAACAATAAGTCTGAAGGTCATTAAAAGTAAGGTATCTTTTTTTCTGCAAATCCATCTCCATTCCCTTGATGAGATCAAAGAACGGTTCGAGTGGGATACTGAAATTCTGAATAGTTTTTGAAAGTTTATTAATCAAAGGATAATCTGATTGACCATCCAGCGATTTCTCTAATTCGATTCTCCACTTTCTTAACTTATCATATTTTATATCATCTGAAATTGATCCTTCGTCAACAATGTCATCAGTCAACCGGCAGAAAGCATAAACTGTATTCATCGCATCACGCTGCTCGGCTGGTAATAAGTTAAAAGCATAATAAAAGCTGCTTTTACTTTGCTTCGCTATTTCTTTTGCAATGTCTCTCAATGCTGAATAATAGATTTAATAAATAGTTTCAGATAATCAGTTTTCGTTAAAGATGCTCGCTTTGTAAAAATATCAAAATTAGCGCCACGAATTTTATTTAGAATTTCCTCTCCACCGTTAATTGTCCAGGCAATTTCATACTTAAATCTACCGGAAAGAAATTCAAGTAGAGACTTACCTTCATTGAAAAAATTCTGGACTCTGTTAACACTGAATTCAATAAGCTTCTTCAAATTAAGATTATTTCTATTCATCTCAAACACTTTTTCGTCAATATTAAATCTTTCCATTTCATCCAATGGATAATATATTCTACCTTTTTGATAATCTATTTGCGTGTCCTGGATGAAGTTAGTTATTTGTAAAGCAGTACAAATTTTATCTGAATAGTAAATTGCTCTTTCATCTCTGATATCAAAAAGTTCAAGCAAAATCCTTCCTACAGGGTTAGCCGAATTAGAACAATAAGCAAGAACTTCATTAAAATCATTATATCGATTTTTTACAACATCCTGCTTGAAAGCTTTCAAAAGATTAAAAAAATTCTCAGGATTTAACTTTCTTGTAACAATAGTATGTTTAAGTGCTGCTTCCAGATTATCAGCAGGATGATTACTAAATACATCACTTAATCTATTTTCAAATTCCTGGAGTTTATCCAGCCTTTCTGAAGGTGAAAAATTTCCCTCATCAGAATAGTCATCAGCTGTTCTGGCAAACCAATAGATTATTGCTACATCTGTTTTAAGCTTACCCGGGACCAGGAAAGAAACTACCGGAAAATTTTCATAGTGGGATTTTGCCAGCTTGAGTGCTTGACTATATCCTGATTTAGCTGATTGTACTGAATTTGAATTAAACAAATGAATTGTCTGTAAGTTATTATTTTATTGTGAAATAATTTTTTGTCGTCAAATTTTCATATCTATTTTATTTTGAGGTAAAACAGTTTATTTTGGGTCACGAAAATTTAGACATTGTACTAAAATGAGTCTAAAAATAGCATTTTTAAGATTAATAACGACACTAAATCTCGTAATATTCTGGCACATTATTTTTAGCCAATAAAGCAAATTAATCTAATATTTAAGGAAGTATTG
>JAOTUT010000148.1 GCA_029863735.1 Ignavibacteria bacterium | reverse complement strand
TTTTCTATGATATGGGAGGTGCCTGGAATAATCAGTACACTGAAACTCTCGGTTCAATTGGTTTTGGATTCAGATTTAATCTTTTTGGTGTACTTACTCTTCGTTACGATATGGGCAAACGAATAGAGGATGGTTTTTCAAGATTTCAGAAAGGTTTGTTTTATCAATTCTTTTTCGGATGGGACTTTTGAAGTATAAAATATTTCTACTGATAATTCCGATTCTATTTAGTGGCTGTGCCAGATCAGTTATCAAATATTCTGTGAAGCTGGATGAAAATCCTTACCAAATGTTTGGTAAAAGTCCTTCAAGAGAATTTTATATCCCGACAACGATATCAGACTCATTAGTTCTGAAGTGGGAAAACGAGATGCACGGAAGTTTTCTGAATTCATCTGTTTCAATTTATAGTGATCTGGTTTTCATTAATGATCTTTCCGGAAGAATCTTTTGCTATCAATTTGATACTGGTAAAGATATAGGAAAAGTTAAATACAGTAGCGGGAGTGTTTATTCAACACCAATTCCATACAAAAATAAACTAGTTTTTCCGGTTGCGATAGAAAAAGAAAATTTAACGGAGCTGGTTTACTATGATTACAATGCTGGTAAAGAACTTCATAATATTGAACTTCCGGGCAGAGTTTTGACACAAATGATCTCTGATAGTAATGATATTTATTTTACGACAGAAATAGGTTCAGCATATAAATTTACATCACGAGGGAAAAAAGTGTGGGAAACTCACACAAGAGTATCCACCCGTAGCTCGCCAGCACTAAAAAACAATTTATTGATTTTCGGAAATGACAAAGGTGGGATAATTGCTTTGGACTCAGAAACCGGTGATTCAGTTTATGTAAAAAAGATTGGTGGCTACTTTTTTTCAGGTGTAACGATTTCAGATGACGATATATTCGTGGGAAATAATAACGGAAATTTATATGCATTAAATGTTTCAAATGGTGAAATTATCTGGCAATTCGATACAGGAGCAAGAATATTAATGAATCCTGCTGTCGATGATAAAAATGTTTACATTGGAAATTTAGAGGGCACATTCTATTCAATAAATAAAACTGATGGTAAACAAAACTGGAAGATAAAGTTCGCAGGGTTATTGGATGCAACTCCTTTGATAACTGAAAACATTATCATTTTACCTGATATAATATTTGCATTACATCTTATCAATAAAGATGATGGAAGAGTTATTAAATCAATTTCACTTGACGGAAGAGCAAAACTTACACCTGTAATACATAATAAAACATTGTTCATCGGATTTGATGATGGAGTAATCAGAGCTTATGAATTTAGTTATTAAAAGAACTTTGCTCCTATTTTTCGTATCATCGTTCTGCATTTTATATGCACAGGACTCTTGTACAGATTTTACAATTCAAACTAATGCTGAAAGTGCAGGGCTATTTATTGATGATAAATTTATTGGTATGGGAAATGAGTTTCAGATAGAATTAGAACCAGGTGTTCATTCAATCCAGATCTTTGAAGATTTGAAGAAATGGAACACCGAAATAATCACTGACACGATAAAGATTGAATATTCAAAGGAAATATTTCTTACCTATAATTTTAACGATCGATCACTTTTAAATACATCTCCACAAGATGTAACTGTTTTTGAAAAAGATTCTCTCGTCGGTTTCACACCTCTATTGCTTAATGAGGGATTTAAAGAACTTAAACTTGAAAAACCTGATTACAAAAGTTTATACATTACAGAGGAACAAATTTCGAGAGGAGAGATACCTGAACTTTTATTTACAGGGCAGCCACCTAAGCAACAATTCTATGGGTCAACACTATTTACTATTTTAATCGGAACAGCAATAGCGCTTGGAGCAACCACTGCTTACTATAAACTTGAAGCTGATGATAAATTTGAAGAGTATAAACGAACCGGTAACCCGGAATTGGTTGATGAGGTCGATAATTATGATCTGATTAGTGCTGCAACTTTAATAGCTTTTGAAGTAAATATCGGATTATTTATTTACTTTTTCCTCGCCGAATAATTCAAACGGTTTTAATAAATTAGAAAAGCATTTCTAAAAATTATTAAATGATTACAGTACTCGAATCAATCAAATTATCTACAGATTTTCTTGCCGGAAAGGGAATTGAATCACCACGCACAAATGCGGAACTGCTGCTTGGACATATAATTGGATGCAAGAGACTTGATTTGTATCTGTTATTCGACCGACCTCTAAGCGGGATTGAGCTTCAACAATATCGGGAGTATATAAAAAGAAGAGGAACTTTTGAACCATTACAGTATATTCTTGGGAAAGTTGAGTTTTATGGTTTGGAATTGATAGTGAATCAAACAGTATTAATTCCTCGCCCCGAAACAGAACTTCTTGTTGAAAATATTATTAATCAGTCCTCAAAAGAGAAAGAATCAATGATTCTTGATGTGGGTTGTGGAAGCGGAAACATTTCAATTGCACTTGCTGTAAATTTAGAAACAGTAAACATTATTACAACCGATATTAGAGAAGAGACTTTACAAGTTGCTAAAGCAAATGCTAAAAAACACAGTGTATCAAACAGGATTAAATTCATAAACCATAATATTTTGGAAAATGATTTCAACAATTTTCCGATGTTTGATATTATTGTATCTAATCCACCTTATGTTTCAAAGGAAAATTTTTCGACACTTCAAAGAGAAATAAAAGATTTTGAACCAAGAACAGCTGTCACCGATGAAAGTGATGGATATACTTTTTTTAAAGTCATTGCAAAAGAAGCAGCAACTAAATTAACAACAAACGGAAAACTCTTTTTTGAAATTGCTGATGGACAAAGTGATGGGGTCAGGAAAATTATGGAGCAAAATAATTTTGATAATATCACTGTGATTAAAGACTACCAAAAAATTGATCGCATTGTGTATGGAGAAATAAAATGAAAGCAGTTGTTCAGAGAGTCAAGTCCGCATCAGTCAATATCAGTGAACAAAACTATTACCAACAAATTAATAAAGGAATATTAATTCTCTTAGGAATTAAAACAGGTGATAGCGAAGAAAATATTAATTTTGTTGCAGATAAGTGCACCAACCTAAGAATATTTTCCCAGAGGGATGCATTCGCAGAAGATGCTGAAGATAAAATGAATATATCAGTAAAAGATGTTGATGGAGAAGTTCTCATTATTTCACAATTTACTCTTTATGGTGAAACTGCAAAAGGGAATAGACCAAATTTCACAGATGCAGCGAAACCTGCTGAAGCAATACCACTTTATGAAAAATTTGTCGCAAGAGTTAAAAAAAACTTAAGTGATGACAAGGTGAAAGAAGGTATATTTGGTGCAATGATGGACGTTCAACTGGTTAATTATGGTCCTGTTACTGTCATTGTTGAATCAAATAAATGAAAAAAAAATATGAATAATGTTCTGATGGTATTTCTGGATGGCATTGGTATAGGGAAGAAAGATTACCAATTCAATCCGTTTTTTAAATATGGCTTTAAGGCATTCGAAAAAACATTTGGTGAGATACCTTCACTCGAAAATATGAGATTGACTAATGACTCAAGTTATCTTTTTCCCACAGATGCAACACTCGGAGTTGAAGGATTACCGCAAAGTGGAACAGGACAAGCATCCTTGTTTTGCGGTTTTAATGCACCAAAGTTTGTAGGAAAGCATTATGGACCATTCCCCTACACCACAACTATTCCAGTACTTAAAAAAAATAATATTCTTGTTTATTTTAAAGAGAAATACAGAAGCAGCTATTTCGCAAATGCTTATCCCAAAGTTTTTTTTGATTATGTAAATTCAGGAAGATCACGGCTTAGTGTAACAACTCTTACCTGTCGTCTTTCAGAAATACGGTTAAACCGGGTTAGTGATGTAAGAGCAGGAAGAGCCTTAACTGCAGAACTTACTAATGAGAGATGGAACCAACGACTTGGTTATAAATTGAAAATTATACAACCAAAAACTGCAGCACGACGGCTATTACGAATAGCAGAAAAGTACAAATTTACGCTTTATGAATACTACCTGAGTGATCATCTTGGACATTTAAGACTTGCTAACGAATTTGAAAAGTTATTTCCTAAGATAGATGAATTTTTATTAACACTTTTGGATGAAATTGATTCAAAAAAAATGACTCTTGTAATTTGTTCAGATCACGGAAATCTGGAAGATTTATCAATCAAGACACATACTAGAAACCCGGCACTTACGATTACAGCGGGACGGGCTGCAAAGGAAATAGCTGAAAGTGTAACAGATATTACACAGATTAAAAAAGTAATTATCAAATATTATAAATGAAAGATTATCCGATAATTAAAGTAGCGATACTTTTTATCGCTGGTATTTTATCTTCTCGTTTTTTTGAATTGAGTATATTGTTAGTAATACTTTCCTTTATAGCCATTTTGTTTTTAATTCTTTTTCACAAAAAATTTGAGAGCAATACTTACTATTCCTTACTCACTTTAATATTCAGTGGGCTTTTGCTTTTCTCGATTGGAAATAATTTAGCGGTAATTAATAAAACTTCATTCAATCCATTCGTAAGCGAAATTGATAAAGTGAAAAATACGACAGCAGTGGGGGAGATAACAAAAATTGATCTGATTAGAAATAACGAGATTATTTTCTATTTGTCGGTTGATTCAATTTACTCAGAAGAATTTTTTATTAAAGATGAGCTTAACATTCTCTGCAAGGCAAAATTAAGCAACAAATCGATTAACGAATTATACAAAGAATTGAAACCTGGAAATATTTTGAAAGTGACAGGATTTTATCATGTTGGAAAAGAGAAAAGAAATCCCGGAGAATTTGACTATGATGCCTACCTTAAATCAAAAGAAATATTAGGTGTTATAAATATTAATGATCTATCATCCATATCTGTTCTCAGCTTTGAAACCAACCACTTTAAAAATCTTATTCACCAAATCAGAATATCGATTGACAATCAAATTAAGAAATATTATCCTCCTGAGACTGCAGCTTTGCTGCGTGGTTTGCTGCTGGCTGACAGAGGTGAAATAAATTATGAAACTAAGACGCAGTTTATAAACGCTGGTGTAGTTCATGTCCTCGCGGTTTCGGGATTGCATGTCGGATATATCATTTTGATTTTCCTTTTTCTCTTCGGAAGATTTAATATTTACGTCCGTTCTTTATTAACCATAATTGGATTGATATGCTTCATGCTGATT
>JAOTUT010000147.1 GCA_029863735.1 Ignavibacteria bacterium | reverse complement strand
GAAATTGTAATTCACACTGCAGCAATAACCAATCCTGTTCCGAAAGAAAACCAGTCAATTAAAGATTATTTTGATTTAAATGTTACAGCAACAAAAAATATTGCATCGCTTTGTACGCTCTATCATTCGAAGCTTATCTATATTTCAACTGACCTTGTTTATGCAGGATACAGAGGATTCTTTCTGAATGAAGATGCAAAATTAATTCCCGCCTCACTTTACGCTGAAACAAAACTAGTAGGCGAAACTAAGGTTAAAGAATTTACAGATAACTATTTGATACTTAGAACTGCTTTACTTTATGGTTTTGGTTTGAATCACTCACTAAGTTATTTCCATTTTATTTATGAGGAGTTGAAGAGTAACAGACCTGTTAAGCTATTAATTGATCAGTTCAGAACTCCAATTTCTTTGATTGATTCTTCAAAAATAATTGCTGATTTATCTGAGATGGATATTAAAGAAGAAATCATTAATCTCGGAGGATTTGAAAGAGTATCACGATATGAGCTTGGAGAAATGCTTTGTTCAGTTTCAGGATTTGATAAAAATCTTCTTCTAAAAATTACAACAGATGACATTCCAAATTATGCAAAGATAGAAGACGTTTCTTTGAATACAGAAAAACTTCAGTCTCTTGGATTTAAACCAAGAACTATCGAAGAGAATATTTTGAATATAATTCGGGAAAATTAGTGAGATAAGTTGGTTGGTTCTAAAACTCTCAACACAATCACACCGGAATGTCTTTTATATTTCATCAAATAATCTGCTAAAGTTAGTTCTGTGATATGAACTTTAGTATTTGGACTAGGAGCGTGAAGTAGATGAATTCTACCATCTTCATTTCTTACAGCTATCCCAAGGTGACCTATATCAAGTCCGTCAACGGTTGTGGTAATTGCAATTATATCACCACTGTTAATAAACTTTTCTTTCGATTCAAACTCATCTTTTGGAATGTAATAATAAGTTCTTGAACTAATTTCATCTTCTTGAATCTTGATGACAGGAATCAAATCAAGATTTTCTATTAACTGCTTGTAACTATCTGGATGCGTTGACATAAAGTTCAAGTTGAATTTTATTGGTTTTCCTCCCATTTGTAAAGTTTCGTCTTCAACTACTTTTTTAGCAACATTGTTAGTAATCCAGTCTGAAAAATAATGAAGCCTTGAAGGGTAACCATTAATTTCACCATCTCTGTAGCGAATTAGTTGCAGTTCTTCCAAAAAGTCATCAGATGTAATCGTGTCTTTTTTTATGCACCTTGACAGCGCAAGTGAATATTCTACAAACGTTGTGCAGTCAAGTCCACTGAGATTTACTACAAGCTGTTCTTCACCATCTGTTTCCAATGAATATGCAAGGTAATCTGTTCCTATAAAACTTTCACTCATTTCAATAAAAACATCACTGATTGGTTTTTCTGCAAGATTTTTATCAACAGATAATTGAATTTTCTCATTGCAAATTTCTATATCATCATCAGAATAAATCTGTGCGTTTAATGTTAATGAATATGCCGAAAGAGATATTAAAGTGAGAGATAGAACTGAAGAACCTCTGTTCCAAAAATTCACAATCCGAAATCTGCAATCCGAAATTCTAAATAATGTCTTCATCTGCAGGAAGTGAAGCGAACTCTTCAATTTGTCTTGCGTGAGCTAAATTTTCAAAGCGAGCATATTCTTTAACAAAAGCTAACTTAGTCATTCCGGTAGGACCGTTTCTTTGTTTACCAACAATTACTTCAGCAACTCCTTCCCATGATTCTCCATTATCATCTTTTTCCATACCATAGTATTCTGGTCTGTTTAGGAACATGACGACATCAGCATCTTGTTCAATTGAACCGGATTCTCTCAGGTCAGAAAGCTGTGGACGTTTGTCTGACCTTGCTTCCACAGCCCTGTTAAGTTGGGCAAGAGCCATTACGGGAATGTTCAATTCTTTTGCTAAAGATTTGAGTGAACGTGATATGTGAGAAATTTCTCTTTCTCGAGACTCTGCTTTTGCTGGACCAGTCATAAGCTGAAGGTAATCAATAATTATCAATCCAATTCCTTTTTCAGATTTTAGTCTCCTTGCTTTGGCTCTGATCTCAAGAACAGTTGAAGCAGGGGTATCATCAACATAAATTGGTGCATCTGTAAGTTTGTGAACTGTTTTACTAAGCTTCGGACCTTCCGAATGTGGAAGTTTTCCTGTTCTTACAAGATGTGCATTAATTCTTGCTTCGGCACAGATCATTCTGATGATCAACTGCATCGTTGCCATTTCAAGACTAAAAATTCCAACCGGAATTTTGTGATCGATAGCGGCATTACGTGCAATCGACAAAGCCAAAGCTGTTTTACCAATTGAAGGTCGTGCGGCAAGAATTATTAAATCTGATTTTTGTAATCCACCAAGTATTTCATCAAGTTCATAAAAACCCGTTGGTACGGAAAACTTTTGCTGAGTTGATGAATGAATTGTCTCGATGTATTCCATCGCTTCTCTTACCGCTTTATCCATTCCCTGGTAAGATTTATTAAGATGGCTTTCTGTTATATCAAAAATTCTTCTTTCAGCATCATCAAGAATATCAAATGCATCTGCTGCACCTTCATAAGCATTCTTTGCAATTTCGTGAGCGGTTGTTATCAAACCTCTTAGAATCTGTTTTTCAAGAATTATTTTTGCGTGGTATTCAATGTTTGCCGCTGAAGGAATATTCTGGGATAGTTTGCTGAGGTAAACTGCGCCACCTGCTTCCTCAAGTACGCCTCGCTTTTTTAATTCTTCGTAAAGAGTAACGGTATCAATCGGCTCATCAGAATCGAAAAGCGAAATCATCGCTTCAAAAATTATTTTGTGTGCCTTAACATAAAAGCTATCCGGTGAAAGCATTTCAAGCGCTTTTGGAACTGCTTCTTTCTCAATCATCATTGCACCGAGTACGGATGCTTCAATCTCTGGCGCTGCCGGCGGCTTCACATCGGCTGAGTTTGAATTATCAAACCCGTTTCCATTATTATTTGTTTTTTTAGTTTTTGCCATAAATCTTGAGTAGATACCATAAGCCACTAAAATTTATCAACTTCGATCTAGGAAATTAATAGATTTTAGCATTATCTATTGAATTCAAAAATTAAATATGAATAAAAAATTTAGTTCATTTACAAATGAATATTACCTGAATATTAACATTAAAATCATTGCCAAAGCAAAAATAGTTTTTGCAATATCGAATTTCATTTCGATCGTTGTTTTTATGTTTGCCATTCTGCGGAAAAAATGCCCCGCTTTTAGCGGGGCTAATTTTAAGTAGTTTTTAATTACACTCCGAAATTAAAAAGTTTTGTTAAAGAATCAAATATTTAAAATAATTTAAGAAATTAATGATGAAATAGAGCGAAAAATTCTATGGTTGGTAATTTCGCCAACAAATTTCTCGTAAATCTTCTTCAATATTTCTTTTGTATTTTTTATTCAGAAAGTCAATTACAACTTCGTTATACGCTTCTATGTAATATTTGTTTCCATCATATACTTTGAATTCAAAGCTATGGTTTTTTGCAAACAAAATTTGTTCCTTTAAAAGTTCGAACGTGGAAAGTAATTGAATCTTACCTTCAGTTAAATCTAACTTGGCTTCGGATTCCGCTTTGATACTTGGTGATTCAATTCTCTTTGTCGTATCAATTACCTCTAATCCATAATGTAAAGGTTCTGGTTTTAACCAAACGACGACGCTGTCAATACTATTATCAAATAATTTAAAGCAATATGGATAGTAGGCGATATACGAAATTTCCAAATTTCCTTTTAATTCTT
The DNA here is from genome assembly GCA_029863735.1 of Ignavibacteria bacterium. The sequence continues at coordinate 1,430 of JAOTUT010000147.1, read as the reverse complement.
TCTCTGCTATTATAACGCCATCAATATCAGTTGTTTCCAATATTTTATTTATGTCAAAGGAATAAATTGCAGCACCAATTAGTGGTTCATTTGTTTCATAATCAAGAACCTTAAAAATTATTTTGTCCTTGCCTGTCACTAATTGAATTATTTGTATATCACTGTTATCATGTTGACAATAGAATGAATTATTAAATAAGACAATCACAAATAATGTTTTTAACGAAAATAAATTTTTCATATACGTCTCAACAAATATTTTCGATTTGATTTCAATCTACTAGTTACTTTTTTTCAATTCTAGAAACAATTATCTCATCACCTAAGCAGGCATTTGCATCTTTAGTCCAGTCCAATTTTACATAAATGGGGAAGGTAGGGTTATCAAGGTTCAGTCTACTATTCTTTGGTAGATCATAAAACCGATAGGTGGTATTATCTATTTCTATATAAAATCCACCACAACAAGAACATTCCCTCGTGTCATAGCCAGTGATCGTTCCATTACTCCTGAATTCATCTTCCTCAGAAGAACAAGATGCAATACTTAGTATAATTAAAAGAACAGAAAAAATTATTTTTATTTTCATATTATCACCTGCCTTAAATAAACCAGTGTTTCATTAGTACTTTATATATTCGAATAGATTTAGTCATACTTCAATTTAAATCTTTAAATATTACGAATAGATAACCTTGTAGCTATTATAATCCTAGCTTTAAATTCTTCAATAACTTTATTTAATTCAATGCTAAAATTTAGAATTAGTGGTTGATTGACAACTTAATAGTGAGATGTGACTAACCATAACTCTTAAATTTTCTTTTCTGCAATAAACCTTCTTTTCTCCTCTCTTCCTGTTCTTTTTTTGCAGCAAAAACTGCTGATGCCAATTGTATTCCCTTATCCATTCATCCACTGAATACTTTATGAATAAACAAAAGAAGAAAAATGGAAATACCAGAAAAAACATCCAGGTCATTTGAAAATGATCTTGAAAGATAATAAAACCTATAACTGCAGGAAGAATTACAATGATAAAAAAATCGCCAACCAACCGAATCTTTTTTCTCTAAAAGGAACATATATAAAAAATGGAGTGAATAGGACAGACGGACTATAAATGATGAAAAGAAGCACTGAGTATATTGGGTTAGAAATTTTAGCAAATGATAAGAAATATGAAATCGCAATAAAAAGAACAGCTGCTGATGCTGGAATTTTGTACCCAACTTCCAGAAATTTTCTTAACCGTTGAACAGCATTTGTATCGAATATTATTTGTCTTCGCATTGCCTTCTATTGAATAATAATAAAGACACTGAAATAGATATACTTAAATATTTTTTGATGTTGTGAATTTAATAATATTTACCTTTTACATCGTTATAAGGCCACCTGAATTTGCTACTTCAAAAATTTCATTCAA
>JAOTUT010000146.1 GCA_029863735.1 Ignavibacteria bacterium | reverse complement strand
ACTTCATTCAATTCTTCAAGCTCAAGAGAAAATGTATTATTTGCGAATTTATCAAGTTCTGTAAATTCTGTTAATTTTTCTCCAACGCCGTTATTTGAAAAATTAAATGTAAGAACAAAAAATCCTCTATTACCAAAGTAATTTCCAGTATACGGCCAGAAGCCCCAATCTTTAAAACCTTTGAATCCGTGAACAAAAATAAGGCATGGTGCTGATTCTAAATTCTCGTATCCGTATGATGTGATTCTGATTTTTTCGTTTTTCTTTGTATTTAACACAAAGTCTTTGTTCATCTGAACCAAATATGTCGATTATCGTTAGAAAAGTCAATATTCAGAAAAAATTTAATATTTTGATAAATATTTAACTTTTTGATGTATTTAAGCCGTTTTTTAACTTTCGGTTGGATTACAAAAGATTATTCATCATTCCATAACTGTTATTATTATGAATTTTACCTTCTCAGAAGATTTGCAGATGTTAAGAGGACTGGCTAAGGAATTTACAAATGGCGAGATAAAACCTATTGCACAGAGGATTGATAAGGAAGAAAAGATACCAGAACAGTTAATTAAAAAATTAACCGAAGTAGGATTCTTTGGTACTTCTTTTCCTGAAGAGTACGGTGGAGGTGGTTTTGGCAAAGTCGGTTATTGCATAATGATGGAAGAAATAGCACGAGGCTGCTCATCGACTGCAACAATGGTTGGTGCGCATCAGTCTATTGGAACAAACGCAATTTATGTTGGTGGTTCAGAAGAATTGAAACAGAAATATTTGCCAAGGCTTTGTTCTGGAGAAATGATAGCATCATTTGCACTTACTGAACCTGAAGCTGGTTCAGATACATTCAATCTAAAAACTGAAGCCAGAAAAAAGGGCGATAAGTGGATTTTGAACGGTTCAAAAATTTGGATAACAAATGCAGGAATTGCAAATCTGATCTCAGTATTTGCACGAACTAGCAAAGGCATTACAGGTTTTGCTGTCGAAGCTGATTCTCCAGGCATCACAATTGGTCCTCCTGAAAAAAAACTTGGAATAAAGGGAAGTACAACTAACTCCATCACTTTTGAAAATGTGGAAGTTCCCGAAGAAAATATGATTGGCAGAGAAGGTCGTGGTTTTATTATTGCAATGAATACTATTATTGGTGGAAGATTAACGATTGGAGCATGCTGTCTCGGAGCCTCAAGAGAGTTACTGGAAATTTCAACAACTTATGCAAAGAATAGAAAACAATTTGGAGAAACTATTTCTAAATTCCAGGCAATTCAGTTTATGCTTGCTGATATGGCCGCCAAAATTTATCCAATGGATAGCATCGTTTACCGCTGTGCTTACGATTATGATCAGGGAAAGGATGTTTCAGTTGATGCCGCTATTGTGAAGCTTTACTCATCTGAGGCTATGACAGAAGTTGCCGACAAAGCATTACAAGTTCATGGTGGGATGGGTTTTTCCCGTGAACTTCCGATGGAAAGATATTATCGTGATGCAAGAATTTTAAGAATTTTTGAAGGAACAACTGAAATTCAAAAAATGATAATTGGCAGACATGTAATTAAAACAAATGGTAAGGTTTGAATTTTATGCAGCAAAGACTACTCGTCATACCGTCAATCGATATTAAAAATGGAAAATGCGTTCGCACGGTTCAGGGAATACCTGAGTTGGATTGTTATGAGTACGGAAATAATCCGGTTGAGATGGCAAAAATCTGGCGTGCAGAAAATGCTAAAATGATCCATGTAGTAGATTTTGATGGTGCTCACGAACATTCAAAAGGAAACTACAACATAATTGAAGAAATTTGTTCATCTGTTGTAATCCCTGTTGAATTTGCAGGCGGTATTCGTTCCGTGCAGGATGCAGATGAAATAATGAAAACTGGCATAGTCAGGGTTGCAGTCAACACATTGGCAATTGAAAATAGAGATGAATTTATAAAGCTATTAGAAAAATATGGACCATCAAAAGTAGTTGTAACACTTGACATTCTCGGTGAAGAGTTGTTAATTAGAGGCAGAAGTACTAAAACAGGAATCAGTTACAGAACATTCTCAATGGAAATGTTTAAACTTGGTGTGAACAGATTTATTGTTTGTGATATTTCTAGAAACGGAACACAGATAGGTCCAAATATTTCTCTATCAAAAGAAATTGCTGAAATGACCGACGCCAAAGTTACCCACGCAGGTGGAGTAAGAAATAAAGATGAATTGATGGATATTCAAAAACTGATACCTATCGGAATTGATTCTGTTATTATTGGTCGTGCGCTTTATGAAAACAGATTCCCATGCCAGAAATTATGGCGTGTTGCTGAATCAGGAATTTTTAATAAATGACATTGCAGGAATAATATTATGGTAGAAAGCGATAAGAAAGTACACAGTAACTTCTGGGCTAATATCTTCAATCCACCAACAGAAAGCGATGATCTCTTACAATCTTTGCGGGGAATTCCGCTCTTTAAATTATTAGCTAAAAAAGATCTCGTAAACCTGATGAGCATTATCCATAAACGTAATTATCTTGCCGAAGAAATTATTTTTTACCAGGGTGATCCTGGAATTGGTTTGTATATTATCAGAGAAGGAGAAGTAATGATAAGCCGAGAAAGTGATGAAGGCGATAAAATTACTCTTGCTGTTTTTAAAAAGGGAGATTTTTTTGGTGAACTTGCTCTTATTGATAATGATAAACGATCTGCCTCAGCTATCGCAAAGAGCGATACAAAGCTTTCCGTTATATTCAAACCTGACCTGGATGAATTCATAGAAAAGTATCCTAAAAAGGGAATAAAAATTTTAGAAGGAATTGCAGAAATTACAGCCATGAGATTAAGAACATTAAATGAAGATTATTTTAATCTTCGAAAAGAACAAATTAAGGGAGAATAGTCATGAAATTCGATATAAAAAAGATACTCGTTCCAATAGATTTTTCTGATTACTCAAAAAGTGCTTTGAAGTATGCAGTAAACTTTTGTAAAAACTGTAATGCTGAAATGATTCTTATATATGTCGTAGAGCCGGTTATTTACCCACCCGACTTTAGTATGGGACAGATAGCAATCCCATCAGTAAATGCTGAGTGGGATGAAAGAGCAAAACAGGAACTTGATAAATTGGCCAAAGAAGAAATACCATCTAACGTTTCTGTTAAGACCATCATCAAAACCGGCAAACCGTTTCTTGAGATAATTGAAACGGCTGGTGAACTTGACGTTGATCTGATTATAATTGCTACGCACGGACGAACTGGTGTTGAGCATATTCTTTTTGGGAGCACTGCAGAAAAGGTTGTTAGAAAAGCACCCTGCCCTGTTCTCACAATACGAGAACCAGTAAAAGGTTTTAATTACAAAGATGGAATGAAAAAAGAGAAAAGTAAGTAAGGAAAAGTTAGTTCTTTCTATCAACTACAAAATCCACTAGTGCCTCAAGAGCCAGCTTACTTTGTGAATCAGGAAGTTTTTTTAGTGCTTCTTTAGCGGCTGTTGAATAATTTCGAGCCTGACCGAGGGCATACTCTATACCTTTATTTTCTCTGACAAAATTAATTACCATTTCGATTTTCGACTTTTCTTTTCCGTTCTTAATAATTTTCCGGATTTCAGCAGCATGATTGGTTGAGACTTGATTAAGCGAATAAATCAGTGGAAGTGTAATTTTCTTTTCTTTTATATCTCCACCGGTTCTTTTACCTGTAATCGAAAGGCTACCATCATAATCGAGAATATCATCGCGAATCTGAAATGAAATTCCAAGGTTCCTTCCGAATTCACCCATTGCTGAAATATATTTCGGATTTGAAGTTGCACTCATTGCACCAATTGTGCAGCACGTTTCAATTAGCGATGCAGTCTTATCAGAGATGACCCTGAAATAAGTTTCTTCATCGATATCAAGCTTGCGCGTTTTTTGTATTTGAAGAAGTTCCCCCTCTGACATTCGCTTGACAGTATTCGTAATAACTTCCAGAAAATCATAATCTTTCCCTTCCATCGCAATCAGCAATCCCTTAGACAAAAGATAATCGCCCATCAATACTGCTATTTTATTTTTGAAAACTTTGTTGATTGACCAAAGTCCTCTGCGCTTATCAGCATTATCAACAACATCATCGTGAACTAGTGTTGCAGTATGAAGCAGCTCAACCAAAACAGCACCACGATAACTTCGCTCATTTATTCCTCCTGAAACTTTTGCAGATAGAAGAACAAGCAAAGGTCTGATCTTTTTTCCTTTTTGCCTGATGATATATTTTGTGACGAGGTCGACAAGTCCTACACGAGATCGAAGAGAATCCTTAAAGATTTGATTGAAACTCTCTAGTTCGATTTTTATTGGCTGAGTTATTTCGGAAAGCTGACTTTTAAGCACTTTTCTTTGAAGATATTTTTGATATAAAAATACTTATTTCGTATAATAGTACCAATGGAACTGCTAGTATTACCTGCGACACCGGATCTGCTCCAGGAGTCAAAAATGCAGCAAGTATCAGAATAATAACAATTGCGTGACGTCTGAACTTTCTCATAAATTTTGGTGTTAGAATTCCCAGTTTTGAAAGAAAAAATGACACCATCGGTAATTCAAAAACAAGTCCTGCGGCCAGCATAACACTAATTATGATTGACATATATTCATCTATTGCAAACTCGTTCGCAATTTCAGAAGTTCCAAATTGAGCAGCGAATTTCATTGTAAGTGGAAGCATCACAAAGTAAGCGAACGCAATCCCTGCAAGGAAACAAAAAGTTGAAAAGAAGACTATCCAAATAATATATTTTTGTTCCCGTTTCTTTAATGCTGGTGCAATAAATTGCCAGAGCTGATAAAATATATTTGGAAGACTTGCAACAATACCTACTATTATGGCAACCTGGATGTAAAGAAAGAGTTGTCCGAATGGTCTTAGGTTTTGAAGAGGAGCATTTGCATCGCGAGCAGGTTTTAAAAGAACAGTTTCAACAATCGGATCAATAAAAATCCAGGCTATAATTGTAAAAATTAAAACACCAATCAGAGCATAAATGATACGCCAGCGCAGATCTTCAATATGATCCAGAAATGACATTTCTACATCGCCACTCTCCTGATCTTCATCGTTATTCAGAGTTGTCTCTTCAGTTGCCAACATCATCAACTCACAATTTTAGAGTATATCCTGATACAATGGAAATCCGGAACACAAATCTTTTACATCATTTACCAGAGTATCAAGGATTGATTCATTCTCGGCATTAGTAATTGCA
>JAOTUT010000145.1 GCA_029863735.1 Ignavibacteria bacterium | reverse complement strand
CAGTGATATCATAATAATTTCCGCCAACTAATATTTTAAATTGATCACTATTAATTTTTTCAGATGTAAGCTCAAAGATTTTGTTATTTAATTTCAGTAAGTAAGAATAGCCGCTTACCGGAATTAATTCGTAATTAATTTTTTCTTCTTCGAAACTTAATTCATTTTCATCAATAATTCGCACATCAAACTTTGAAGAGTTAACACTTATAATAAAATCATTCATACATCTGTTCCTGCCAGAGGTTAGAAGTTTCAATATTATTTGTGCGATGATTATTGGTGAAAGATTTTGATTTTAAAAGCCCAGCAAGTATTGCCGCAGCTTTTTCCGCTTCATTTTTATTTTGATTTTTACTCAACTCCTCCAATCGACTCATAAACTCATCATTTAAAAAATTAATATCGAACTTCCCTGCCCTGAAAGACGGATGATCGATAATAAGTTTCAGAAATGAAATATTTGTAGTTAGTCCACCAACAACATATTCATTGAGAGCTCTTAGCATTCTATTTATGGCAGATTGCCTGTTATCAGACCAACAAACAAGTTTTGAAATTAGTGGATCGTAATGAACAGAAATTTGCGAACCAAGTTCAAATCCAGAATCGACTCTGACTCCGGGTCCTGATGGTTGTGAATAATTAATAATATCTCCAGTCGTTGGAAGAAAATTGTTTAATGGATCTTCAGCATAAATTCTGCATTCAATTGCATTTCCATTTATGTGCACATCACTTTGTTTAAATGATAACTTATTTCCTGATGCAACTGATATTTGCTCTTTAACTAAATCAAGACCTGTAATGAATTCAGTAACAGGATGTTCAACCTGAAGTCTTGTATTCATTTCGAGAAAGTAAAAATTCTTATTTGAATCCATCAGGAATTCCACAGTACCGGCATTCCAATAATTACACGCACGAGCTACATTAATTGCCGCCGAAGTTATCTTCTGACGCGTTACTTCATCTACAAATGATGACGGTGCTTCTTCAATTATTTTCTGATGCCTTCTTTGTATTGAACATTCTCTTTCAAAAAGATGAACATAGTTTCCATGCTTATCACCAAAAATCTGAACTTCAATATGTCTCGGGTTCTCAATAAATTTTTCTATATAGATTTCATCATTGGCAAAAGCTTTTAACGCTTCTCTCTTAGTTGATTCAAATGCGGATTCAAATTCGGATTCAGTTGAAATTTTTCTCATTCCCTTTCCGCCACCGCCTGCTGCCGCTTTTAATAGCACCGGATATCCAATGTCTTTTGAAATTCTAATTGCGTCTTTGACTGATTTAACTGCTTCAGTCGTTCCGGGAACAATTGGAACATTATTCTTTGCCATCAGTTTCCGGGCTTCTGTTTTGCTTCCCATTAGCTCAACTGACTTTGATGAAGGCCCAATAAAAGTGATATCGTTTACTTCAAGAGTTTTTATGAATTCAGCATTTTCAGAAAAGAAACCATAACCCGGATGCAGAGCATCTGCATTAATCTCTTTAGCAAGTTTTAAGATTTTTTCTTTATTTAGGTATGATTCGTGAGCAGGTGAAGAACCGATGTGGTAACTCTCATCGGCTAAACGCGTATGAAGAGTTGTTTTATCTGCGTCAGAATATATTGCCGCTGATTTAACACCAAGTTCATGGCAAGCCCTGATAACTCTGACAGCAATTTCCCCTCTGTTGGCAATTAAAATTTTTTTAACCACAATGCCCTATTTTAATTCAACTATTGTGATACCTTCTCCTCCAAATTCAATTGGTGCAAAATAATAATTCTTTACCTTTTCATGCTTGTCAAGAATATCCTTAACTGTTTTCTTTAGAACTCCTGTTCCTTTGCCATGAAGTATTTCAATTCTTTGCTGTCCTATCATATAAGAGTCATCAATAAATTTAAGAATTTCAAAATCAGCTTCTTCAGGTTTTCTTCCCCTGATATCGATGCGATATTGAGTTTCTGGTTGCTTAAAGTTATGATAATGTATTTCAGGTTTATCCTCTTTTTTCGATTTATCAATGATCAAATCAGTTAGGTCAACCTGCATTTTAATTGAACCTGATTCAATTAAAGCTTTTCTTTTTTCCTCGTCAATAAGAATTATTCTTCCCGAAGTCGAAGTGTTTTTAATTGACACAAAAGTCCCAACGCTAAAATCAGATATTTTTGCTTCTAATACAACTTCCGGAGTATATAGTTTCTCCGTTTCCTCTTTAAGATCAGCTATGATATTCTTTGCTTCTTTTATCACCTCTTTTTGCGCACCAGTCTCTCGAATTTGTTTAATTACACTTTCTACTTTTTTGTTTACACCTTTTAGAAAATCCTCCGCATCTGATTTTGCTTTTTTCAGTATATCCTTTTTTTCCGTCTCAAGCCTTTCAATATTGTTTTTATACAAATTGGATAATCCTGATAATCTTGAGTTTTCAATCTCCAGCTGTTTTAATTTTTCTTCAAGTTTATTCGATTTTTCCTCGAGATCAGAAATAAAATTTTCAAGTCTGTATTTATCAGTGTCCATAAAATTAGAAGCAGACTTCAGAACATTATCTTCAATACCGCTTCTTTTGGCAATTTCAAACGCATAGCTTGAACCAGGAACACCCAACTTAAATTTGTACGTAGGCATAAGTTGTTCATGATCAAATTCCATTGCAGCATTTATAAATCCTGCTTCGCTATTCGCAATTATTTTCAAACTCCCGTGATGTGTTGATGAAAAAACTAATGCCCCGATATTCCTCAGTTTCATTAACACTGCAGAGGCAAGTGCCGAACCTTCAACAGGATCCGTTCCTGTTCCAATCTCATCCAAAAGCACCAAAGAATTTTCATCAGCTAAATTGAGAATATTTTTAAGATTATTTATATGTGAACTAAAAGTGGAAAGATCATCTTCAATTGATTGTTCATCGCCAATATCAATTAATATATCTTTGAAAAGATGAAAATTTGAATCGGGGTTTACCGGAATGTGAATACCTGATTGAAGAAGCAGGCAAAGCAACCCGACCGTTTTTAACACAACAGTTTTTCCACCCGCATTTGGTCCTGTAATTACAATTATTTTTTGATCATCCAGCTTTAAGTTTAAAGGGATAGCTCCTTCCCTTCCAAACTTTTTAAGCAAGACCGGATGACGAGCGTCGTTTATAAAAAAAGGTTTTATATTATCTATCGATGGGAACGATCCAATAATTTCAATTGAATAATTAGCCCTTGCGAAAAGTGAATCAATGTGAGAGATAGTCTTTAAGGATTCTTTTAGTTTCTCACTCTCTTTTCCAATCAGCGTGGTAAGCTCTTTCAGTAATCTTTCTATTTCACGTTTTTCTGCAAAACCAAGAGTTACTATTTCATTATTTAACTCAAGGGTTTGCTCTGGTTCAATATACACTGTTTGACCGGTTGCCGATTCTGAATGTATGAAACCCCGGAGATGTCTTTTGTGCTCCACTTTAACCGGGATTACCATTCTGCCATCACGAAGTGTTAAGTAATCCTCTCTGACTATTCCCTCAGCATCAAGCGATTTCATTATGCTGTTTATTGATTTGACTAATGAATTCTGCTTTTCTCTAATTTGTTTGCGAATATTAGAAAGATTGTTGCTTGCTTTTTCTTTAATTTCGCCTGATTCATCGATTACCTTTTCAATATGATGTTCAAATACTTTATCAATTATTAGAGAGTCTTGCAATTCTTTTAAACTCGGTGAAATCTCAGAATTACTCTTTAGGAACTGATAAAGTCCACGCGATATTTTAGCCAGTTTCAGTATCTCAAGAATCTTTTTTGAATTGAGAACTACACCTTCAATTTTACTTTGGGCTATAACTTCAAATAGATCTGGAATATAGTCTAACTGTGGTGGATTGTTTCTGATTAATATTTCCTTCGCTTCATTTACAGATTTTCCTTCCAGAGTTACTTTTTGTAAATCGATTGAAGGCGATAGGTTCAATATATTTTTTTTGCCGTTCTCAGTTACAGCATAGTTACTAATGCTGATTAAGACCTTTTGGAATTCCAGCTTTTCAAGAACAGAAGTATCAATCATTGCGAAGCATCTTTTTCGTTGATATAATCTTCAATTAACTGTCTAGGTTGAGGTGTGTAATTACTTAAATATTCAATTGTTAAGGGGATTACCTGATAAGTGGGATTGTAGAAGAGTGATTGCTGCCTTGTTTTTTTATCTGGCTGGTCAAATACATTAACAATAATAAAAATTGCACTTAGAAAGTAAAGAATCTGAATCGAACCAACTATACCTCCAACAATCTGGTTTATAAGATTGTTTACTTTGTCAAAAGGATGAACAATCCTTTTTAAAAACATAAATATTGCACTTATTGTAAAGAATATAAACAGCCCACCAATTATTTCGGCTAGATAATATTCAATTCGGAAAAGTCCTTCTATTAATAAACCAAGTTTTCCTGCAAAAAAAACAGCAGCCACAATCGCAACAATAAATCCTGCAATGCCAACGAGCTTGCGAATAAAACCATCTTTGAACCCGAGAATAAATCCAACAATAACCGCTGTTATTATCAGAATATCAAGCAGAATCAATTCACACCCAATACTTTTTCAACAGCTACTTTTATGTCTTTTCCATCTGCCTGACCTTTTAGTTCTTTAACTGCAAGAGGCATAAGTTTAGCAAAATCAGTTTTAGTTTGCGCACCAATCTGAACAGCTAATTCTTTTACTTTTGTAACAATCTCATCCATTGTTAATTGCTTAGGAAGATAAGACATAATAATTTTTAATTCTGCATCTTCCACTGATGCAAGATCCTCTCTGCCAGCTTTTAAATATTCTTCCATAGCTTCTTTTCGTTTCTTCGCAGCAGAACTAAGTAATTTTATTTCTTCTTCTTCATTCAGTTTTTTTCCTGATCCACTTTTTTCAAATTCAAGTATCAATGCCCGGATGGATCTGACCGTTTGAAGTCTGACATTATCATTTGACTTCATCGCTTCCTTTAAATCATTATTAATTTTTTCTGTTAGATTCATTATACCCTCTATAATAAAAAAGCAGGCTATTCATTAAAATCGCCTGCTTAATAAAAAACCACTTAAATGTAACTTAAATTTTTATATTCGCCGAATAGTTTATTCTCAGACAGAATGCTTTTCTAAGTTCTTGTTGAATATCAGTTACGTATCCCATATCAGTGGTTTTATCAATACGTAGAGAAACTATTACATTCGGTAAAGCCTGTCTTTTGCTATACATAATAGACTGAATTTCATCAAG
>JAOTUT010000144.1 GCA_029863735.1 Ignavibacteria bacterium | reverse complement strand
GGTACTGGTGGAGGGGTTTATCGATCAATAGATGACGGATCAACCTGGATGCCTGTAAACAATGGTTTTCCCAGTCCTTCAGGTATTGATGTTCATACATTAGCTTCTAATAGTGCTGGTGATATATTTGCCGGAACATCGCACTATGGAATTTTTCGTTCCACAGATGACGGTGAAAATTGGACTGAGATCAATAATGGATTACCAATATATCCAGATGTTAGGACTATTCTGATTGATGATTCGGATCATCTCTTTGCTGGGATAGTTTTTAACGGCGTTTATTCTTCAACTGATAATGGTGATAATTGGTTTAGTTTGGGAATTCCGGGGACAATAGTAAATTCATTAATTATTAACTCAAGCGGTCAAATATTCGCGGGGACCAATGGAGATGGTGTATTCATAACTACAGATAATGGTGTCAGTTGGGATCAAATTAATTCAGGACTCACTGATATGAATGTAATTTCTCTTGGAGTTGACTCAGATGATTTTGTATATGTGGGAACATACAGTGGAGTTTTCAAGAGCACTTCTCCAACAACCGAAGTGTTAAATCCCAGTGATATTTTTGTTCCAACAAATTTTTCCTTAAAGCAAAACTACCCCAACCCATTCAACCCAAGCACAAAAATTAGTTGGCAAGTACCAGTAGGCTGCTGGCAAACTTTAAAAGTTTATGATGTGCTTGGGAATGAAGTTGCAACTCTCGTTGATGAATATAAACCTGCAGGAAGTTATGAAGTTGAATTCAATAGTCATTCCGACGTAGGTCGGAATCTGACGAGCGGAATATATTTTTATCAATTAAAAACTGAGAGCTTTGTTCAAACAAAGAAGATGATTTTAATGAAATAAAATTCCAAATTAAATATTACAGGAGTAAAGCAATGAAAAATTATCTAAAAGTTGTTTTCTCTCTTTTTCTTATAACTAGCACTTACTCTCAATGGATAGAATATCCATTGCCAGAGACAGTTGACGTGTGGGGACTTGCAAATAAAGATTCTGTTGTTTTTGCTGGAACCGAAATTGGATTTCAGCAACCCGGTTATGTCTTCCGTTCAATGGATTTTGGAGTAAGTTGGGATACACTTACAGGATTACCGTTTGCCGGTGGTTGGAGTTTTGCTTTCATCGATTCAATTCTAGTAGCCGGCAGTTTTGGATGGGGTATTTATCTGTCTAGTGATCTTGGTAATTCTTGGGTTGCTCCTGATTCAGGGATAGCACCAGACGAAAATGTTCACGTTGTTCTAAAACATAAGTCATATGTATATGCCGCTACTGCGGATTCCGGTAATGGCATTCTCAGATCATCTGATAACGGTAATAGCTGGATTGAAGTAAATACTGGCCTACCTCAATTTAGTTCATTTCTTTCATTAGCTTCTAATGGAGAAGATATTTATACAACTTCTATCGAAGGGGTTTTTCGTTCAACTGACGATGGGATGAATTGGTTTTCTATAAGTAATGGATTGCCAGGTAATGCTATTTTGTCTCTTGCTGCTCAAGGTTCAAAAGTATATGCAGGAACAGCAGTATATGGAATCTTTTTTTCTAGCAATTATGGTGAAAATTGGATCAATATAAGCGGGAGTGTTCCCAATGTAGAAATTTGGACTTTAGTCCTTGTAGATACCAATCTTTTTGTTGCAACAATAGGTTCAGGAATATATCTCACTCAAAATGATGGAATATCTTGGACTTGGGTTAGTGAGGGACTCCCCAACTTAAATATTCGTACACTCTTAGTAACAAATAATAATTACCTTTTTGCTGGTACCACAAATGGATTTGTTTGTAAACGACCTCTATCTGAGATGATTACAAGTGTGACAGATAAAATATATCTGTTATCGGATTACTCACTATCACAAAACTACCCCAACCCATTCAATCCAAGCACAAAAATTAGTTGGCAGTCACCTGTAAGCAGTTGGCAGACCTTAAAAATCTATGATGTTCTTGGAAATGAGGTTGCAACTCTTGTTGATGAATACAAACCTGCAGGCAATTATAAAGTTGAATGGGATGCAAGTAATTATTCGAGCGGTGTTTATTTCTATCAACTTATAGCAGGAGATTTTGTTGAAACTAAAAAGATGGTGTTGATGAAGTGAAAATTCATAATAAAAATTTTTTGAGGTTAGTTATGAATAAAATATTATTAATTATCACAGCAGTTATTTTCCAGCAGAGTATACTTGCACAAGAAAACTGGTTCTGGCAAAATCCTTTACCGCAGGGAAATGATTTAATAGAAATCAATGTATTTAATCCAAACACAGCAATTGCTGTTGGCATCGCGGGTACGGTGATTAAATCTACAAACGGTGGAATGAACTGGGAACCTTTGATTAGTGGCACTACAGAACATTTAATGTCCGTTCATTTTATTGATGATGATGTTGGCTGGGCAGTTGGATATGCTGGCACGATACTAAAGTCGACAAATGGTGGCATTAATTGGACCTCACAAGTAAGTGGAACCACGGAAGATTTGACATCAGTTCGCTTTACAAATCTTGATTCAGGATGGGCTGTTGGGCGAAATGGGACAATTATCGGTACCACAAATGGCGGCACAAACTGGATTCCCCAGACAAGTGGAACTACAAGGTTACTAATATCAGTATACTTTATTAACAATTCTACGGGATGGGCGGTTGGAGAGATTGGTACAATCTTAAAAACAACAAATGGAGGAATAGACTGGAACTCGCAGACAAGCGGAACTACTAGCAATTTATTTTCGGTTTTTTTTACAAATGTAGACACTGGGTACATAGCCGGTGCACCAAGTATAATTCTTAGAACTACAAATAGCGGTTCGACCTGGCAGAGTCCATATTATAATTCGGCCGAATGGTTCTATTCAGTTTATTTTGTTAATAGTAATACAGGTTGGGCAGTGGGCACGCATATAATAAATGGAGGGATTGTACTAAAAACGACTGATTCAGGAATTAGCTGGAATCAGCAATTAAGTGGAGCTGATGGAGGATTTTATTCTGTCAATTTTTCAGATTTTAATTTCGGTTGGGCAGTTGGTACAAAAGGAATAATTTACAATACATCAGATACAGGGCAAATTTGGACATCGCAAGCACCTGGAACAAGGCGAGATTTAAATTCAATTGTTTTTGTTGACAATAATTTTGGTTGTTCTGTCGGAAACACTGGGGCGATTTTGATTACTTTGGATGGTGGAATAAACTGGACCGATCAATCAAATGTATCGATGGGTAACTTGAAAGCAACCTATTTTGCAAATATTGTAAAGGGTTGGACGGTTGGAGCCGGTGGAAAAATATATCATACTACAGACAGTGGATTTACCTGGAATCTGCAAATTAGTGGGACGACCCAAATGTTGTATTCAGTCTATTTCATTAATGATATCATTGGCTGGACAGTTGGAGGTTCTGGAAGCATTTTGAATACAACAGATGGGGGTATAAATTGGAATACACAGTTAAGTGGTACTTCTCTCCCTCTTTTTTCAATCTTTTTCGTTAACCAAGTCGTTGGATGGACCGTAGGATGGAATGGATTAATCTTAAATACAACTGATGGCGGTACTATTTGGAATCCACAACCAACTGGAGTAAGCGAAGTATTAACATCAATATATTTCATTGACCAAAATACAGGTTGGTCAGTAGGTTGGTATGGAACAATCTTAAAAACAACAAATGGCGGAGTAAACTGGATTATTGAGTTAAGTGGAACAACAGACGATTTAGAATCTGTCTATTTCACAGATACTGAAATAGGTTGGACCGTTGGTGAACGTGGAACTCTTTTAAATACGACTGACGGGGGAGCAACATGGAACCCTAGATATATAACTGATAATGATTTACTTTCAATCTATTTCACAGACTTAAACAATGGTTGGATAGCAGGTGAAAACGGGACAATTCTTCATACATCAAATGGTGGTGCTACCTTTGTTGAAGAAAAAGAGATTGATGAAATGCCAGCTGCTTACCACTTACATCAAAACTACCCCAATCCCTTTAATCCCACAACTAAAATAAGCTGGCAGGTGCCAGTAGGCAGTCAGCAAACTTTAAAGATTTATGATGTACTAAGCAATGAAGTTGCAACTCTCGTTGATGAACATAAACCAGCAGGCACTTATGAAGTTGAATGGGATGCGAACAATTATCCAAGTGGAGTTTATTTCTATCAGTTAAAAACGGAAAATTATATTGAAACAAAGAAAATGATATTACTTAAATAAAAATTAGAAATACCTCTTACAATTGGAGGATTTTATTTCTTAATTTTTAAGGTTGTTCAATGAATACAAATATATCAATTAAAGAAAAACGTAAGCGATTATTTAGCTGGTTTTTAAATCATAAAACAAGAATTCTACTGCTATGTTTTCTTTATCCAAACATAGTCTGTTTTACACCTGACTCAACAGGAACTTCAAACACTTTTGTTGATCTAATGCTGGGTTTGGGAAAATATGCCAACGTTACCTATAACTGCGAAGGTCAGGCAACTAGCGTAACTAACTACACGTATTTTGATTATGGAGTGGGAATTACTCACAATATTGATGTTTTAAATCTGGGATTTAGGAGTGGTGGTTTGACAATCAACGACGCACATACAGAAAACACGAATTATTCATATCCATATTATCAGTATGATTACGCAATTCCTGGCTACTCAACATTCTACGTTAATCCTTTTATTGGACTAAACACTAAATATTTTGAATTAAATGGTGGAGTCGTTTGGTTTTCAAACAAACCTGATTATTACTCAGGTGGTTTAGATGAATATCTCATTAACAATAATAACAATATTCAATTATCAAGTGATATCCGAATTGGTAATAAACAGGCTTTTCATTTTACATCTCAGTATTTAAGCAGTGTCCCACTTTTATCTGGGAGTATGTTTGATATGGGTTTTGGATTTGGAAGTAAAGAGTCAAGAAATCTTACTTGGGTAGGACTTTCAGCTGGCCCATTTCAGAATGCTGGAATCGCATTGAGACAAAGCATAGAGATAACAGATCAATTTGATATTCTGTTAAAAGGAAGAATCGGGCAAATAGAATCTAACTTGGAAGGGAGTATCTCTGTAGGAGCCCGTTATAACTTTTAAATTATTAAATATTATAATGAAACAAAGAAAATGATATTAATAAAATAATGGAATACATTATGAAACATTTATATACATCACTTTTAATTGTTTCAGTTTTTGCCTCAATCGTTTTAGCTCAAACAACTTTGAACAACCAAT
>JAOTUT010000143.1 GCA_029863735.1 Ignavibacteria bacterium | reverse complement strand
TTCAATTATTGTATTGAGCTAGGAATTGATATAACAAAAGATCGGATACCTGTGGTTCCTGCTGCCCATTATTCGTGTGGTGGAGTAATGGTAGATGAATTTTCTAGAACTTCGTTAAGAGGATTGTATGCTTGCGGTGAAGTAGCAATGACTGGAGTTCATGGCGCAAATCGGCTTGCCAGCAATTCACTTTTAGAAGCTGTTGTATTTGCTGATAGAACTGCTAAAGACCTTAAGCTTTTTGTTAAAGACCAAAAACTCAAGTTTCCAGAAATTCCCGAATGGGATGATTCAGGAACATTAACAGCTGATGAAAAGGTATTGATAACTCACAATTTTAAGGAAGTGAAAACTACAATGTGGGATTATGTGAGCATCGTAAGAAGTAACCAAAGATTGGAGAGAGCTGCGAAAAGAATTCACACTATATTTGAAGAAGTTGAAGATTTTTATAAACGTACAAAAGTATTTTCAGACCTGTAGAACTCCGAAATTTAGTTGCTTGTGCCCACACAATAATTAAATCCGCATTACTAAGAAAGGAGAGCAGGGGACTTCACTTTACTCTTGATTATCCTGAATTATCTTCAAAATCAAAAAATACAATAATACAAAACGTACATCCCTAATAAGCCTGCTTGAAGTAATTTACGATCGCACCGTACCTGATTCCTCTTGTGCTCACTTTAACGTTTTCAATCCTAAAGGATTCCATGAATTGAAAAAGAATATAAGCCCCTGCAAAAATAATATCTTCACGTCCATTCATAACGGAGCCATATTTATCAAGTATTTTTTGTGGTGAAAGATATTCTAATTCTTCAATAAGTTTTATAATATCTTCAATAGTTATCGTACTATCTTTTACTTTATCCTCATCAAATATTTTAATTTCTAAATTCATACACGCAAGTGTAGTTGCTGTTCCAGCGATAGCTATTAATTGCTTCGGAATTTCTTTGGCATCAATAACTGAAAAACTTTTATGTATTTCCATTTTCAAGTTTTCTATTTCAGCTTTCAGGGGAGGGGAATGCATAAGAAATTGTTCAGTAGCGCTAACAGATCCCAATTGTAAGCTTCTTTTGGAAATTATTCTATTGCCTTCTCCAACAATGATTTCAGTGCTGCTTCCACCAATATCAATCACTGCAGAGTGTGAGGGATCTTTTAGTCCAGAGATTGCACCAAGGTAGGCATATTTTGCCTCTACCTCACCTGAAATTACATTAAGATCATAACTAAATATATTTTTCATCTCTTCAATTATAGTTGGAGTGTTACTAGCCATTCTAAATGAATTTGTACCTGTTACAATAACTTTCTCACAATTAAACTTCCGAATTATTTTATCATATTCATCCAAAACACTAAAAAGTAATTTTAATTTTTCTGGACCAATTAAACCAGTTTTTTTAGTTCCCTGACCTATTCTTGGCATTCGATATTCATTTTGTAAAGGAGTAATTTTATCTGAATTTGGCTCAACTTTAGCAATAAGAAGCAATACCGTATTGGTCCCAATATCTATTGACGCAACAATCATAATTTTTTTTTAATTTTAAATTAACGATTGGATATTTAAATGAAAAAGAACAATATATTATCATTTATTTTTGGCTTCCTTGCTTTAGCTTCAGGAAGCATTTGGTTTGGAGCATATATAGCCCGGTTATTAACATTATATCAGATGTTTGAACCCACTGAACTTACTTTAAAGAACTTTGTCACGAACAATAATTTGCCGGCAATAATTCAGACAATTTCTCCTATTGTTTATCTGACATTCTTCTCATACGTAGTTTTAATACTCACTTTTACATTATTTATAATTTTAACAAAACTAAAATTAAAAGAGAACGGCTGGTTGTTTATTATTTCAATGATTATTTATTTAACTCTTCCTTTGGAGGCTATACTTTTAATGACTGATTTTAAGTTGATACTTCTATTCATTAATAATCAATTTGCCTCAGAGGAAGTTTTGAAACTGATGATAGAAAGAATTACTTTGTTAAGTAGTTTTCCGATAATTTTATTACTAAGTTATCTTTCAATACCATTTTTCTTAGTTGTTAAGCCATTCACTATAAAATCAAAAGATGAAAATTAAGGAAAAAGAGTTCGAGGAAATTCTGCAGGAACTAAAATCTGTAGCTGATCAACTTGGAGCAAGCGTCAGATTTGAGAAAGGTGACTTTAAAGGAGGCTACTGCATTGTTCACGATAAAAAAATTATTGTAATAAATAAGATGACCAATCTTCAAAGAAAAGTAATGATACTTTCAACTGCACTAAAAGAACTTGGAATTGATAGTATCTATGTTACTCCAAGGATCAGAGAAGTAATTGAGGAAATGTCAATCGCTATATGAAAATTTTAGTGTTAAATGGTCCCAATCTCAACCTGCTTGTAAATAGATCAAGTGAAGACTATGGGTCAAAATCATTAAAAGATATTGAAGATATTGTTAAAAATGAATTTCATTATCACCAATTTGAATTTTTTCAAAGTAACCAAGAGGGAGAGTTGATTGATAAAATACAAGTTTCACATGAATCCTTCGATGGGTTGATAATAAATCCCGGGGGCTACTCCCACACTTCCGTAGCAATAAAAGATGCTCTGGAAATCTGCTCAATTCCAAAAATAGAGGTTCACCTTTCTAATTTGGCTTCTCGTGAAGACTTCAGGCATAATATGTTAACTGCTTCAAGCTGTGATGGTTACATTAGTGGTTTTAGAGAAAAAAGTTATATTGCAGCAGTTTTTCTTTTAGAGAAAATAATTCTCAAATAACTAAATTTCCATTCCTTATCTCAGCATAATCATACTTTTACTAGAAAATTCTAATGAATTAAAGCCTTCTTAGCTTATTTTTGTTTATAAGCAGTTATAAAGTACAGTTAAAGTTAATAGTTATAACTAAGTTATAATTTTGATAATATAATAAGGATTGCTTAATTTTATTGCGAGGAAAATCATAAAAACTATGCGAGACCTTTCAATTAAAAAATTATACTACTCAATCAGTGAAGTAAGTAAAATTACTGACATTGAGCAATACGTTCTCCGATATTGGGAAACTGAATTCGAAGAGCTGAGTCCTCAGAAAAACAGAGCCGGTAACCGAATATACACTAACAAGGATATACGTCTAATTCTTTACATAAAAGAACTTTTGAGAGAGAAAAAATATACTATTGAAGGTGCAAAAAAGATTTTGGAAAATTACGAGCAGGATAAAAAGCCAATAGTAGAAATCAAAGAAAAAAAATCTCAGTCAGAAGTTGAACCATTTAAAGAAATTGAAATTAATAGTGATTCCTTGAAAGAAGATCTGGAAGAGATCAGAGAAACGCTAAAATATCTGCTCACTAAATTATAATTTTCGGAACGTGGCGCAGCCCGGTAGCGTACCTGAATGGGGTTCAGGTGGTCGGGGGTTCAAATCCCCCCGTTCCGACAATCGAAGCTCAATAATGGTTGAGCTTTTTTCATTTTAACCATTCTTTTAATTCCCAATGTATCTTTAATTTTGACCTTTAATTTTACATTATCCAGCTTATTTTTAACTATGCAAATAAATCTTCAGCGAGAGAAACCAACTTGTAACTGTGGTGTTTTTGGGATTTATGGATCACCAAACGCTTCACTGGAAACTTACTATGGATTGCACGCTCTTCAGCACAGGGGACAAGAGGCTTGTGGAATTATCACAAAAAATATTAGCCCAAAAGGTAATCCACACTTTTCTGTTCATAAAGGTGAAGGGTTGGTTACTGAGGTTTTCGATGACCACACATTATTTCAAAATAAACTTATTGGCAATGTTGCGATCGGTCATAACAGGTATTCAACAACGGGCTCATCTCAATCATTAAAAAATATTCAACCATTTTTAGTTAACTACAGACTTGGAAATCTTGCTGTTGCACATAATGGAAACCTTACAAATGCAAAACAGATTCGTGAAGAACTTGTGAATGAAGGTTCAATTTTTCAAACTACAAGTGATACCGAAGTGATACTACATCTCATTGCTCGAAGCAGATTAAATCATCAGGTAGATCAAATAAAAGAAGCAATCCAGAAAATTGAAGGTGCATTCAGCCTGGTTTTAATGACTGATAACCGGCTTATCGGTGCAAGAGATTCGCGTGGATTTAGACCTTTGGTTATTGGAAAATTACACGATGCATATATAATCACTTCAGAGACTTGTGCTTTTGATATTTTGAGTGCGGAATTCATCCGGGAAGTTCAACCAGGTGAAATTGTAGTTATAGACGATGAGGTTTTAAAAACAGGAGAAATTAAATCATACCATATCTCCGAAAAATCAGAGAAACAAAATCACTGCATCTTTGAGTATATTTATTTTAGCAGACCTGACAGCTTTATCTTTGGTCATAATGTTGATAAGATGAGAAGAAGACTTGGAAAAGTATTAGCAAGGAATCATCCAGTATTTAATGAAGGTGAAGAAAAGGTTATTGTAATTAGTGTTCCCGATAGTTCAAACACAACAACATTAGGATATCAAACCGAACTTGAAAAGCTCGGGGTAAATTGTAAGCTTGAAATCGGTTTAATTCGAAGCCATTACATTGGTAGAACTTTTATTCAACCTGGACAGGCAAATCGTGAGATAGGTGTTAAAATCAAGTTTAATACAGTTAAAGGTGTGCTTGAAGGTCGCACTGTTGTGCTTGTTGATGATTCAATCGTGAGAGGAACCACTTCAAAACAATTAGTTAAGTTAATCCGCGAAGCAAATCCTAAATCAATTCATCTCAGAATTTCATCTTCTCCTATTACTCATCCTTGCTTTTACGGAATGGATTTCCCTAGCAAAGAAGAACTTTTTGCCAATAATTTTAATTCCAACATAAAAGAAATGGGGAAATATCTTGGCGTGGATAGTCTCGAGTATCTAACTATTGATGAAATGCTCGAAGCAGTTTCTGAAGCTGGCAAAGATAATTTCTGCCACGCGTGCTTCTCAGGTAAATATCCAATAAATGTTGATCTTAATTTCAAGAAGGAAATTTATGAGATTTAATCAATTCTCTCTAATTCTTTTGTTGTTAGCTTATTCACAGTCATCCGCACAGATTACTTATTTCATAAAGTATAAAGAGAATGTTCCTTTTTCTTCGATTGAACAAAAAGTTCAGCAGGATCAATTCGTTCCTCAGGGAGTGTCTTTTCAAATACAATCTGATGTAAGATCTGTACACTACCTTGCTAGAGGAATAGCCCAATCGAATGAAGTATTGGGAAGGA
>JAOTUT010000142.1 GCA_029863735.1 Ignavibacteria bacterium | reverse complement strand
TCTTTATATAGGTATTTCCAATACACATGCATGGATTGTTTCGCGGATGAATACAATTGCAGAACTCAGGGGATGGACACAGTTTGCAGGTCTTCAGATTAAATACAGTTTAGTTGACAGAGCTGTTGAGCGCGAACTTCTTCCCATGGCTCGAAAGCTTGATATAGCAGTTATACCCTGGGCAGTCCTCGGTGGTGGAATTCTTTCGGGAAAATATAACCGCAACAAAGATGAACAGGGAAGAGCACAGATGAACAAATCTGTTAAAGATAATGAGTTGGTGATTGCAGAACAGGTTATTAAAATTTCTGATGAAATCGGTTGTTCTCCATCGCAGGTTGCGATAAACTGGGTCAGGCAGCAGCCTGGAGTAATTATTCCAATTATAGGTGCCAAAACAAAAGAACAGGTAAAAGATAATCTTGATTGTTTGAAATTCAGCTTAAATGAAGAACAGCTGAACAAACTGAACGAAGCAAGTAAAATTGATTTAGGTTTTCCTCACACCTTCTTGAATGGTGAATATGTTCGTGATCTTGTATTTGGAGGGACATATGATAAGATAGATAATCATCATAAACATTAAGTTCCTGAAAACTTTGACTACCTGAAGATTACAAGAATTACTATTAGCAGTACCATTAATGCTACTGCTTGCACCCTGTAATTTTTATAGAAAGGGAGATGGTTTAATTCCTTAGTTTCATTTTGAAAAACTTTAGCTGACCAGGTGATGTCTTTTATTTTTTCCTCGGCTGGTGGTGGTGTTAATAGGCTAACTACAACTATGCTGAATGTGCAAATCAAAAACAAAATTCCGGTGGTGTAAAGAAAATGTATTTGTGGAATTAAGTTCGTGTTTGATGCAATCAGAAAGATTACTGAACCCAGAACGCCTGTAACGATTGCAGCCAGAGCGCCCTGATGATTTGCTCTCCTCCAGAAAACTCCTACCACAAACAAAGCAACAATCGGTGGTGCAATATATGAAAGTGCATTCTGAAGGTATTCCCAGAGTGTTGGGAATTTATCAATCTGCGGAGCCCAAATCGCGGAAAGAATCATAAATACAAAAGTCACCAGCCGACCAGTCCACATTAACCCTTCGCTCGAAATATTTGGTTTAAGTTTGTTTACAAAATCCATCGTAACGAGAGTTGAAGCTGAATTCAATGCTGAATCTATACTGGACATCATTGCAGCAAGAAGTCCTGCCAATACTAATCCCAATAAACCTGCAGGGAGAAGATCAAATAACAAAGTTGGATAAACGAGATTAGCTTTTTCGATATCGGGATACAAAACTCTTGCAAATATTCCGGGGAAAACCATTATAAACAGGACGGTCAGCTTTAGCAAACCTGCAAATAAAGCTCCCCATTGTCCGTGTTTTTTATCCTTAGCTCCCAATGCACGCTGAACAATAAACTGGTTTGTTGCCCAAAAATAAAATCCGAGAAGAAGCACTCCGGTAAATAAACCTGGCCAGGGAAGAAATTCATCATTTACCGGCTGTATTATGCTAAAATGCCGTAGTGGTGTTACATCAAATACAGCATCCCATGAACCGACTTTGATAAATGCAAGAATTGTAATTATAATCGAACCGATTAACAGTATAACAGCCTGGAAAGCATCAGTGAATACAACTGCTTTTAGTCCTCCTGCAATAGTATATAAACCTGATATGACTGCAAGAGCGAATATGGACTGCCATAATTCAAACTGAGGAAATATTATTTGAATAACCAACGCACCTGCGTAAAGTGTTGCTGCTGAATCAATACCGATGTTGCCAATGATTGTGAGTGCAGAGAAATAATACCTTGCTTTTGAATCATATCTTTTTTCAAGGAACTCCGGCATCGTATAAACTTTGGTCTTCAGATAGAAAGGAAGAAAGAAGATAGCAAAGATTATTAATACTACAGCAGCCATCCACTCATAACTATAAACCGAAATTCCGGTTTCATATCCGCTGCCTGCCAAACCAACGAGGGAACTGCTTGACATGTTCGATGCAAAAAGTGAAAGCCCTACTAATGGCCAAACAAGTGAACGTCCTGCAAGAAAGTAGTCTTCTGCATTATCATGAGTTTTAACGTAACTGAATCCCCGCCAAAGAATAAAAACAAGATAAGCTACTAATATTATTATGTCTATTACATCAAGATTGAATTGCATGATTGTCCAGATCAGTACGGATTTTATTTAAAGATACAAAATGATTTGGAGAATTGAATTATATTTAAACAAAGAAAATACTTTATTAACAAATAACTGTTTTTATTTAGTTATAATTCAGCAGCTTAGTAGACAAATTGAATAAACAGAAACAGCTCAGAATATTAGTTGCAAGAATCGACAGGATTGGTGATGTAGTGCTTTCAACGCCAATTCCTGACGAAATAAAAAAAGCTCACCCCGATAGTTTTGTATCTGTTCTGGTTAAAAAATATACAAGGGATATTTATCTAAACAATCCTTACGTTGATGAAATAATTTTATACAATGAAGAAGATAATAAAACTGCAAAATCCTTCTGGCCGTTAGTAAAAGAAATCAGACAGTTTAAATTCAATTACGCCTTCATGTTGCTACCAAATGAAAGATTAAATTGGGTTCTCTTCTTTAGCGGAATCGCTAATCGCATTGGCGTTGGGCACAAACTCTATCAGTTTCTAAGTTTCTCAAAATATGTTGACCGCAAAAAATATGTTCCTCTTCGACACGAGGCAGATTACTCTCTTGATATGGTAAGAAAAATCGGAATTGAACCGAAGAGTATGGAGCCGGAAATATTCCTATCCAAAGATGAAATTTTGAAGAAAGATGAAATAAAAAAGAATCTTGCCCCAAACGCTGAACGCTTGGTTGGAATAAATACAACAAGTGGAAAGTCTTCACCCAACTTAACGGTTGAAGAGTATAAAAAATTGATTGTTCGTTTATCCAATGAAAAGCATATTCGTGTTGTTGTTACAGATAATAATCCACCGGAAGAAATAAAAAATATCAGGGATGTCATTTATCCTAACAAAGGTTTATCTCTTAGAGAATCAATAATTAATTTCAGTGTTTTGGATGTGCTGGTTTCTGCGAGCACTGGACCCATGCACATTTGTGCAGCCCTGAAAGTTCCGACGATATCAATGTTTTGTCCGTTACCAGCCTGTTCGCCCAAACTTTGGGGACCACTGGGCAACAAATCAGAAATAATTCTACCCGAAGAAAAGTACTGCTCAAATGTTTGTCCGGGTGATCCGCACATTTGTGATTTTAGCGGAAAAAAAGGAATTGATAGTGAGAAAGTTTATCAAAGAGCGAAATCTTTTTTAATAAAATCTGGATTAACGAATTAACACTGTACATTATTAGGGTTAACTAGTGAATAGCCACTCACACCTGAAAGCAATCCTACTTGCACTTTTAGTTACCTTCCTTTGGTCAACTTCATTCGTGATAATAAAAATTGGACTCGCTGAAATTCCACCACTCACTTTCGCAGGACTCCGTTATACAATTGCATTTGTTTGCCTTCTGCCGTTTGCGTTCACAAAAAAGAACAGTGATGAAATAAAAAAGCTTAAGCGGGGTGACTGGGTAAAACTTTTTATATATGGATTACTGTTCATTGCAATAACTCAGGGCGCAATGTTTGGTGGATTGTTGTTTCTACCTGCAGTAACAGTTAGTCTGTGGCTCAACTTTACTCCATTAGTTGTAGTAGTGTTGGCAATCGTTTTAATTAAAGAATTTCCTACAAGACTTCAATGGATTGGAGTAATATTATTTATTGCAGGAATACTTACTTACTTTTATCCTATTGCATTAAGTGACAATCAGGAGATTGGTTTGATTATTATGACGATCGGTGTCCTCGCTAATTCTTCTTCCTCAGTTTTAGGCAGAAGTATAAATCGCGAAGCAAAAATAAATCCTGTTGTAGTTACAATTGTTAGTATGGGTGTAGGTTCTATAATCCTTCTTATCAGTGGAATAACAATACAGGGATTACCCCCAATTAGTTTTCAAAATGTATTTTATCTTCTTTGGCTTGCAATAATTAATACCGCACTTGCTTTTACAATCTGGAATTTTACTCTTCGAACTCTCTCGGCAATGGAGTCCAGCATAATTAACGGCACCATGCTTATTCAAATTGCAATACTTGCATGGATATTTCTTGGTGAAGCAATCTCACTTCAGGAAGGAATTGGAATGTTGATCGCCGCTTCCGGTGCATTACTGGTTCAGTTGAAACTTAGAAAATAAAAAACCCTCACCGTAAAAGATGAGGGTTCTAAATTGGTTAAATTTCAAATTATTAATCAAATCTATTGTCAAGTTGAGTTTCGTTATAATACCATTGTACCTCAACCCATGCCGGTTCACCAGGTACACCACCACCCCAGCTAACTATTTTAAGTTTGGAGTAATTACCGTCATGATCATAAAGAAACACATAATTAGCTTCTCGATCACCAATATTGCTAGTCCATGTTCCGGAACTAACCAGAGGAGAATCTTCTCCGTCAAATAAATTGATTGAGGATCCAACAAAGAAATCTGTTTCCCTTATAAGACCAGGATAAAGATTGGCGCTCTGAACAAGGAAACCATTACTTGAATAGTAAATATCGACAAGTCCGTTATTAGCTGAGGAGACACCGTATGCCATTCCGCTTGAAAGATCTAAGCCGCTCGGTTCCGTGATGGGATCGGGTGCTGCAGTTTCATAAATTTTTACCGGTCCGTACAAAGTGGTTATAATATTCGTAACCATTACAATGTTAGTTACAATACTAATTTGCTCAGCAGTAACACTTATTGCAAAAGTTGTGTCTTTATAATCCTGAAGTTTTAAAGTTACATTTCGAACACCTTCGTTAACATTTAATACTGTATCTGGTGTAATTAAATTTGTGTTAGCACCATCTACCCATATTTGTGCGCCAGCAGGGTTTGATGTTAGATAGATACCACCTTCTGTAACTGCCGGAGGAGACGTCGGGTCATCGGTCGAATCGCACGATGTTATAAGTAATCCTAAAAATGGAATTATTAGTATAAGAATTAGTTTTTTCATTGTTGTCTTCCTTTATTTTTTTTTCAGGTTAAATGCAAATTTCTTGCCGTCAAGGTCCATAGTAAAAGTTCCGGAAAAATTTTTACCATCCTCCGATATTTTCCCGTTATATTTTCCACGGTACCGGCTGTGCAACTGATCTTTCATTGACATATTAAGCGAGGTTGGGCTTACCCTTCCTTTTACTTCTTGGTTAATAACCT
>JAOTUT010000296.1 GCA_029863735.1 Ignavibacteria bacterium | reverse complement strand
TTCGAACCTTCAATTGCATGATATATTTCTCCGACAGGCGGATTAATTCCAAAGTTAACAATCATAAAATCGTGAATTAGTTCTTCCATCTTTGTATATACTTCATCTTTTTGAGGAAGAACTTTTTTTGGCATATCTGCATGCACCGGACCCTGTGGCATTTTATCAAAAATCTGTTTTACAATCTTTGCACTTTCTCTACATTCATCTATTCTTAGGAAATAGCGCGCAAGACAATCACCTTCAGTATAAGTTGGAATTTTGAAATCTATTTCATTGTAACAGAGATACGGTGTATTGCGTCTTAAATCAAATTCAACACCACAAGCACGAAGGTTTGGTCCACAGAAACCAAGATCAATTGCATCCTCTTTTGAAATAACTCCAACACCATCTACACGCTCAATAAAAATCCTGTTAGTATTAAGAAGTTGCTCGACCTCAGCTAAGTATGGTTCAAATTGATCAATAAACCATTTAGCTTTTGCAAGTGCTTCAGGTTGAGCATCGTTGGCAACTCCACCAATTCTTGTGTAGCTGTTTGTAAATCTTGCACCGCAGAGAATATCCCATATATCCAGAATTTTCTCTCGTTCACGCAGCGTCCATAAAAATACAGTCAAAGCACCAACATCCATAGCAAATGCTCCGATTGCAACAAGATGAGAAGCAATGCGGGTAAGCTCAGCAATCATCATTCTGATATATTGTGCTCTTTTAGGAGCTTCAATTCCTGCAAGTTTTTCTACAGCTAAAACCCAGGCAACATTGTTAGACATTGGTGAAATGTAATCGAGTCTGTCTGTGTGCGGGATGTACTCATAATAACTCATATTCTCTGCCATCTTCTCATAGCCGCGATGCAGATATCCTAATTCGGGTACGCATCCGATAATTCTTTCTCCATCTAATCTTAATAAAAGCCTTAGCACACCATGAGTAGCAGGATGCTGAGGACCCATATTCAGGATCATTTCATTTTCAAGAGCATCTTCAATTGTATAGTCGTTCCTTGAAGCAAGAAGCGCTTGTAAAATTTTCGGATCTGTTTCTTTTTCTAGTTGTTCCATAAAAACTTTATTTCTTAGGTAAAGGAAGTGAGCCCGGAATTCCCATCAATGGAAAATCTTTTCTTAAGGGATGATATTCAAACTCTTCCGGCATATACATTCTTCTGAGGTCAGGATGATTATTAAATTTAATCCCGTACATATCATAAGTTTCTCTCTCCTGCCAGTTGGCTGCGTGCCAGACTGATGAAACTGAATCAATTTTACAATCCGATTCATCAACATCAGATTTTAGTCTTAGACGGAAATTATGCCTAATTGAAAAAATATTATAAACAACTGTGAACCTGTTTTTCCGGGTTGCCCAGTCAACAGCAGTAATATCTGAACAAAGTGTGAATTCTAGTTCAGGATCTGATTTTAAATATGCGCAAACTTCTACAATATTTTTTTTAGCGAACTTAATAGTAAGTTCATCTCTGTAAACCGATACATCAAATTCAATAGAGAGAAATTTCTCTTTTAATTTTTGAGGAATAAGAGTTTTGAGATCCATAAAAGTTAGTTTTTTTGAATAACGTTTAGTTCAGGAAGATTAATACCTTCTTTTTGGAGAGGTACGTTGTGAAATTGTGATGCCTTTGTCTTTCCAATCTTCTCCTGAATTTTCATTAAGGCGTGAAGCAAATTATCCGGACGAGGCGGACAACCGGCAAGATATATATCAACAGGCAAAAATTGATCAATTCCCTGAACCACAGAATATGAACGATACATTCCCCCTGAAGAAGTGCAGGCACCCATTGCGATCACCCACTTGGGTTCAGGCATCTGATCATAAATTTTTCTGACTACAGGAGCCATTTTGTAAGTAACTGTACCAGCAACGATCATTAGGTCGCATTGGCGCGGTGTAAATCTCATCACTTCGGAACCAAACCTTGCAATATCATATTTAGGGTCACCTACTGCCATCATTTCGATTGCACAGCACGAGATTCCCATCGGCATTGGCCAAACAGAACTTTTCCTTGCCCAGGCAATTATGGCATTAACCTGGGTTGTTAAAAATCCGCTATCTTTTAAATAAGCTTCTAATCCCATTTAAATCCACCTTTTTTATATGCATATAAGTAACCTAACTCAAGTACCACCAGGAATATTAACATCGAAATGAAGACAGAAATTCCAAGTTCACCAAATAATTTTTTGAATTCCACAGCCCACGGGTAAATAAAAATCACTTCCAGGTCGAAAATTATAAAGAACATAGCAACAAGGTAGTATTTTACGGATATTCTTTCCCTTACTGTTCCGACAGGCTTCATCCCACTTTCATAGGTAGAAGTTTTTTCACTGTTCGGGCGCTGTGGACCGATAAGTGTAGATGACCAAACTAGCACTGCTCCGAAAATCAGTGCAACTGCCAGGGCCATAATTAATGGGATGTATTGTTCTAACATCTGATATTTATAAATTAATTGAACTTAAAATTATCGAAAATAACATGGATTGTCAATTTAAACCTCAGTCCCTTTAAAATTATTAATTAAGAATTCTTCTATTTTATTACTTTATAAAGTACTGAAGGTGGATTAGTAAAATAAACTACAACTTCTAGACCGGGATGATTGTTTTTAGGATCAATCAGGAATTGAAGTTCCCTTCTTAAACCAGCTTCAGCAATTCCGAAATAAAGGTAATCGACATTTTGTTTTCTAAGTTTAGTCATAAATTCATCATAAGAATCTGCCATAGGCATCAACTTAAAATCCATATCAAGATAATATGCAGCGTGTGCCTTTCGTGCTGCAACTATTTTTCCTTTCATTTCATCCGGGACGTTTTCCTGATACCAGTTTCTTAAAGTTAAAAGTTCATTCGGACCTGAATTGATATTTTCGCTATTGAAGGAATAAGATTTTACAAAAGTAAAAACTATAAGTCCAGTTAGCAGAAAATATTTTATTGTTTGTGGAAGGAATTTTGAAATTTTTAACTTCTCTATAAACAGTGGCTGCACAGCAATCACGAGGTAAAATGGAATAAGAAACAACGAAAATCTTTCACTGTAAAAAACAAGTAGTAAAAGTGCAAAGAAAAATAAATTGACCAGGTAGTACCCGGTTTGTTGCTCCTTCCAGTTTTTCACAGGATTTGAGAGTATTAACAAAATCAGTCCAAGAATTACAAACACACCTAGCTGCCAACCAAGCAGTTTTTCCATATCATTTAGAAAATGATCAGCAACGTTATTTAATATTGTTGAAAGAAATAATCCTGTGTCTTTAAATATTACCTCTGTCAGTGAAGTAATTTTACTGCTTTCCTTGAACCAGAAGTCATCCCAGCTGATTTTTCCTCTACCGTAGACTTCAAATGCAATGTTCTTGA
>JAOTUT010000140.1 GCA_029863735.1 Ignavibacteria bacterium | reverse complement strand
TGGAACATGAACATGCAATAAAACTTGAGGAAGTTGATAAATTGAAATCCAACTTCTACGCAAACATATCCCACGAATTTCGTACTCCTCTTATGCTGATCCTGGGGCCGGTTGAAAAACTAGCATCTAAATTGGTTGATGAAGACAGTAAAAAGCAGACAGGGCTGATAAAAGGGAATGCAAAAAGGCTGCTCAATCTTATAAATCAGCTACTTGATCTGTCGCGTCTTGAAGCCAAAAAACTAAAACTGAATTCTTCAATGGGAAATATTGCGCAGTATGTTAAGGGTCTTGCAAAAGAGTTTGAACAAATTGCCGAGCAGAGAGATATTTCATTAAATATACTTATTGAAAAAGAAAATATCGATGCGTACTTTGACAAAGAAAAGATGGAAAGGGTAATTACGAATGTGATGTCAAATGCCATCAAGTTTACTCCGCATGGCGGAAGGATTACTGTTAAGCTGACTGAAACATCCCACAGAGAAGTTGAAATTATTGTGAGGGATTCAGGCCTGGGAATTCCGAAAAGCGAACTGGCAAAAATATTTGATAGGTTTTACCAGGTTGATGGTTCACACACAAGGGAACACGAAGGTACGGGAATTGGTTTAGCTTTAACCAAAGAACTTGTCGAGCTTCATAAAGGAAAAATATTAATTGACAGTGTAGAAGGACATTGGACCGAAGTTAAAATTTATTTCCCGCTTGGCAGAGAACATCTTACTGATAATGAAATTAGTGAGCCTTCTGAATTTGAATTACACAAATTTGCAGGTACTGAAGATTTCGGAATTAATGGATCAGTATGTGAAGAGACTGAGAATGAAAATCTTATTGATAAAACAATTGTTCTTATTGTTGAAGATAACCCAGATGTACGAGACTATATTAAAGATGACCTGAAAAGGATTTATCATATCGAGGAAGCAGCAAACGGTGAGCAAGGACTAAGGAAAGCAGAAAAATGCATCCCTGATTTGATAGTTAGTGATGTTATGATGCCAAAGATGGATGGTTATGTAATGACAAGAATGCTGAGACAGAATGAAAAAACAAGTCATATTCCTATTATACTACTAACTGCAAAATCTGATAGAGACAGCAAGCTTGAAGGATTAGGTTTGGGTGCTGATGATTATCTTACTAAACCGTTCGATACTCAGGAGCTTCTAGCAAGAATAAAAAATCTGATAGAAACAAGAAGGATGTTGCAGGAAAAATTTGGAACAGGCACTTCAGTATTGCATAAACCTGAAAAGGAAAAATTAAGCTGCCTTGATCAACAATTCCTCGATAGAGTTATGAGTGTTATTGATCAGCATATTGCTGAAGAGGAGTTCAGCATTGAGGAATTTGGAAAAGATGTTGGAATGAGCAGATCGCAGATGCACAGAAAATTAAAAGCGCTAACTGGTAAATCAACCAGCTTATATTTAAGAACTGTCCGGCTTGCAAAAGCCAAATATATGATTGAAGAACAGAAAGGTACAATTTCAGAAATTTCTTACCAGGTAGGATTCTCAAGTCCTGCCTACTTCAGCCGGTGTTTCAAGGAGGAATTCGGCTGCACACCAAGTGAAACTTCCATATAATAATTTACTCCGGTTCTGAATTGGATCTACCCAATGCTGTCAGTTTAATCATTTACCAATTATCAAGCGTAAGTCCTCTTCAGCCTGCTTTTCACCCCCTTAAATCAGCTAAAAACCTAAAATATGCAACATAGTTGCAAGCTTTTGCAACATAGTTAATAACCACCCCCTGCCTCAATTTTGTTTATTTGAAGAGCGAATTTAGAAATATTCTCAACGCTTTTGTCTAGGAGGTAGGAATGTCCGAAGATTATAGATCCCCATCAAAAAAGATGAGTGGTTGTGAGGGGAGAAATATTTTTTTTTCATTGATATTTACTCTTACTACCCTCATACCTGTCGCTGCTCAGAGTAATGACTATTGGCTTAACGCTCCCTTAGGCACCACTAAAATTTTTACCATTTCATTTGCTGATGTTCAAAATGGAGAGGCATTAACTGAAGAAGGTGATGTTTTGATAACAACAGATGGTGGCATAAGCTGGGCTGATGAAAGTAATATCACTCTAACAAATGTAAAATCTTCCTCCAAAATTTTATGGCAAGCTGATATTTACTGCGCTATTATGAAATCAACGGATGGCGGTAATAGCTGGCTGCCCTACAACAAAGGTAAACAGCAGCACTTTTGTGGCGTTTACTTGAAAGATGATAATACCGGATACAAAGTTGCAAGCGATTTTCTGAACAAGGTGATAAACGAAATAAGAATTTATTCCGAAGAAGATAAACTTGAATCTTTATTAGATCATCCCCAACAATGCACCGAGTATTACCGAAATGCTGATGAAGGATGGGCCGTGGGTTGGTGCATCAGGAACTTTAATAAAAGTGAATATTAAATAGAATATCTGATTTCATCCAAAATAAATACAGAATTCACAATAGGAGAATGTTGAAGTGAATGTAATTGCAGCACATCGTAAAAAAAATATTATTCCGTCAGGATTTTATCTTGAACAGAATTATCCGAATCCTTTTAACAAATTAACAACGATCAAAATCAATTTACCTTATGAAACTAAGGTCACTGTTGTTATTACTAACTCATACGGAAGAGTTGTGGATAAAGTGATTTCCAGTTTACACAATGCAGGATCTTATGAACTTGAGTTTTTAGCGGAACAGTTGCCAGGTGGAACATATTTCTGTCATGTTGTAGCTGATCAATTTTTCGATTCAAGAGAAATGGAATTAACAAAATGAATTAATTACCTACCTCCTGTAAAGGATGAATGAATGAGAGGGTGGAAGTTGTTATACAAAAATTTAACGCACCTTGTAACACAATTTTGCCCTCTTGTATTTCTGAGAAAATGCAGTTAGGTAGTTGTGATGAATCATCAATGAAAAAATTAATTAAAATATGAGCTTCCCCACAGCACAGTAATAAAGAGGGTGGAAATTGTTTATTAAAAATAAACGCACCCGATAACACAGTTTCGCCCTCTTTTTTATCGGAAGGAAGCACGGTTAAGAAATAATATTGCAACTGTTGATTAACTCTTAGAAGGGGAAGTTGATCAATTATTGAAAAAAATACTGATGAATTTATTAGAATATAGGATCAACGAAAACATTTCAGGTTTAGCTAACGCAAAACTTATATTTAGCATTATAAGGGTTTAGTACGTAACTCTGGTAGAGCAATTCTTTACCAGATGTTATCATAAAGTTTATAAAATTTGATAAAAGATAGGGAGGCCAACTCGATTCGCCTATGGCGAGCCTGGGTGGGAGGACAGCTCGGGCGAGATTATGTCTCGCCCGGATTTAACCTCACCCCAACCTCTCTCCGTCATTCTGAGCTTGTCGAACAAAGGTGAGATAAAAAATTATTAATCATCCATAACTAGGAGGTTTCAATGAAACGGTTATCATTTCTCATTCTTAGCGCGACAATAAAAAAGCTGTTAATTAAATAAGAAATTTTGTGGGGCAAGACCTCTTTGTTCCCACGAAAATAAAAACAGTTAGAGTGCTCAATCGCACTGTAAATACTCACGACTGAACACCCTGATAATTTAATCACAATTTATTAGGAGGTTCTAATGAAAAAGTTGTTTGTTCTTTTCGCCTTTCTTATAACAGTGTTATTCTCTTATACTGTTATTGCACAGGAATTAGGCTCATTACGAAGAGGCTATGAGCTAACCATTCCTGAAAAAGTTGAAAACCTTACTCCCGCACCACTTCACGCTGGTACCTATACTATTGGAAATGGCGGTTATTTCCCAACCATACAATCTGCCTTTGATAAACTCAGCAGTGATGGAATTGATGGAGAGGTTACATTGGAATTAATTAATACCACATATGTAGCATTAAGTGGTGATTACGGGTTTTTCTTAAACGGTCCAATCCCTGGTGCCGACTTAAGCAGCAGAGTTATAATAAGACCCGCAGCAAATAAAAATGTTACTATTATAGGTAATCGTGCAATAGTTCTACTCTTTATAAATACCAGCTATATAACATTAGATGGTGTTGATACTGAAGGGCCCACTACGCTTACAATCCGCGCTACGGAAAACCTACAATTCCCTTACAACGATTGTGTTGGTTTTTGGAATAATTCGGACCACAACGTTGTTCAGAATATAACTTTTATCAGTGAAGATTACACAAGAAGTGGTACTGGAATTATGATTTGGAATCAGACTATTTCTCTTTCTCCCCCAGATGATAATCTGATTCGGAACAACTTTATAAAAGAAGCAGGAGTAGGAATATTCCTACTGGGGTATGGAATTGCCATAACAAGACCAGATGGTAATATTATTAGAGGAAACAAAATAGGATCGGAAACGGATAATTTAATAGCGTGGGGTATCCAATCAGAAGTCACTCTGAACACAATTATTGAAAAGAATGTTGTCCAGAATGTCAGATACTACAATGATTATTTTAATGTAGGTATAAATGCTTATGGTGGTTATGGTAACATTATACGGAACAACGTAGTTCATAATATTTATGCTAGTGGCGGTCTCTATGGTACTGTCGGGATAGTATTATCAGGATTGGCTGGTGAACAAGGAAGTAATAATTTAGTCTATAATAATATGGTATATGATATACGAAGTTCAGCGACACAAACCGAAGCCACCGTTGCTGGCATACAATTGATGGGACAGTATTATCCAAGAGTTTATTATAATTCCGTTTATCTTGACGGTTTTGGAAATGGAGCAAATCCTGATGGTTCCGGGGCGTTATATATTTACGGTGACTGCTCAAATGTAGTTGTAAAGAATAACATTCTGGTCAATACCAGGGATGAATCCCCCTATTGTGCTTCATCAATTTATTTCTATGGAAATTCCTCAATGATCACCTCAGATTATAATGATCTTTACTATGTACAAAATCCGAATAACTGCCTTGTAAGATCAACCGGAGGTGATTATTTCAATCTGGCTGAATGGCAGGTTACCGGGCAGGATGTTAATAGCATAACTGAGAAGCCCTTTTTTATTAATCCCCACCTTCATATGAACCATATTGTTCCTACAAATATTGAGTCAGGCGCAACTCCAATATGGGGAATTACAAAAGACATTGATGGAGATTCAAGGCAGGCAACATTACCGGACATCGGTGCTGATGAGTTTAATGGAGTAATTGTACCTGTTGAGCTAACATCTTTCACAGCAATGGTCAATGGTAAAGAAATTCTACTTAGCTGGTCAACAGCAAGTGAATTGAATAATCTCG
>JAOTUT010000005.1 GCA_029863735.1 Ignavibacteria bacterium | reverse complement strand
TACATTACTTGGTATTCCAAAAATTTCAGTTCGGTTACAGGTTGAGAGAATCAAACCTTCCTTTATCTGGTTGTCTTTTGCAATATTAATGAAAGGACGAATCTCATCTTCTTTAAGATAAACTGCCTCTCTAATTTCAACCGGTGCAGTTCTGTGATTTATTGATATTGCGATTAAGTTCATAAAATCTTAATAGAAGGAATGAAAACTCTGTGCTATAAAGTTTGAAAGAATAGTGGATATGATTGCGAGAACAAAACCTGAAATCGATAATATGACCAATCTTTTCCCTCTCCAATTACCAAGCACTTTACTCGTTATACCAATGGCATAAAGCAGCCATACCAGAGTTGAACCTATTAATTTCGGATCCAGGTAAGAGAAACGGGGGAATGCCACAGGCAACCAAATAACACCAATTATTATTGCGATGGTAAGAGCAATGAAGCCAATTATTGCAGAGTAAAGACTTAGTCTCTCAAGCACTTCGAGATTTGGGAGTCGGTTGAAGATCAAACCAAATTTGTTGAGTTTGATATCCTTATATAATACCAAATAAAGAAATCCATACACTGCAGAAATTGTAAAACCAGAGTAACCAAGTAGCGCACTGATCACGTGAATACCAAGTAAATTGCTTCTCAGTACATCCTTAACTTCTGTTAAATCCTGAATAAATAATGAAGATATTAATTGGAAGATTAGGGAGAGAATTATTATAAAAGGTCCTGTCCCTCTTATATCGGAAACTAATTCAACTAGAAAATAGGAGAAGCTTATTGTAATAGCTAGGATTGTAAAAATTTCAAAAACGTTTGTTATGGGGGGATGGTCAAAAGCGATAGTGCGAAGTACTATATAAATTAAATGAAGGAAAAGAGTGATAAATAAAAAAACCCGCTTGACATTTACCAGCTTCTTTTCCCCCTTAAGGAAATCGTAGAAATATACTACCAATGTTGCCAAATAAAGGATTGGCAGTATAATATTTATTGTATGAATTCCTTCGATCATATCGACCTATTCGTTTTTCTGACTTGTGAGTTCAAAAATACGAATAGATGACAATTAGAACAAAGTAATAGTATTTGACCAGTACTGATTATTTATCGGAACCCAGAATAATTGGAAGGCCATCCTTGCCTGAACCAATAATAACAACCTTAGTATTTGTCGAATTCGCAAGTTTTTCGGTAGCTTCGATTCCCTTCCATTTTAATAGTTGTTCACTAATGCCTTTGGAAACTATCTCCTGAAAATCGGCAATACCTTTTGCTTCTATTCTTTTTCTATCAGCTTCTTGTTTTTCACGTGTTAAAATGAATTCCATTCGCTGACTCTCCTGCTCAGCTTGCAATTTCTCCTCGATCGATTTTGTTAAGCGTTCCGGAAGTTGGATTTGTCTAAGAGGAGCTTGCTCAACTATAATTCCCCTGGGACCAACCAATTTTTCCAGTTCATCGAGAATCTCACCTGCCAGCTTTTCACGTGAAGCGGTATACAATGCTTTTGCTTCATAACGTGCGGTTACACCCCTGACCACAGATCTAAACTGGGGCGTTAATATAATTTCAGCATAATTTGGTCCCACCGTTTTATAAATTTCATTTGCTTTTTCAGAATCCAATTTAAATAGCAGACTTATTTCAAGATCAACGCTTAATCCTTCTTTAGATGGGACAGACATTAATTCTTTTAATTCCTGTGTTTTGATACTCATTTTTTCAACATTTGCCATGGGATTAACCATGTTTACTCCCGGCTTAAGAGTGTTATCACTCACATAACCGAGGAAATCAATAACGCCTGTATGTCCAGCGGGTATGATTGTAAAGCATTGAAGTAGAGCAACAAATAATGCAATTACAAAGCCAAGCATTGCAAATGTGGTCTCCGATTTTTGGAATCTTTTCTTTGCGTTTTTGTAAACAAAAAAAGCAACAACGGCAGCAATAAGAGCTATAATAAATAACATAACATTTTCCTCCTTATATAATTAGTTTAATAATTTAATCTCATTTTCTATAGGATTACTTTTTTAATCAATTTTGGTATCAGTGGTTTTGTCTTTGAAATTTTTATTGACCCAACAATCATTTGCTCAGCTAATTTTATTTCACTTCTGGAATCTGAATATAGCTCACAAATGATGTCATTCTTACCCAAATAATCACGTACCTTTTTGTTCAACACGATTCCAGCTTTATGATCGATAACATCATTTTTTTTTCTTCTTCCTGCACCTAATTCTAGTGAAGCCATACCAATTTGATAAGTGTTCATCTCTTTAATAAAGCCAGATTTATCTGAACAAATTTTCTTTGAATATTTTGACTTTGGATACCTTTTAGGATTATTAATATAATTCACATCTCCTGCTTGAAGTTCCACAATCTCTAAAAACTTTTTGAAAGCCTCACCATTTTCAATTTTGTCTTTAGCTATTTGTTCACCAGCCTGCAATGACTTGGCTTTCTTGCCGAGAAAGATCATCGCACCGGCAAGCTTAATGGATAGGTTATATAAATCATTTTTAACCTTGCCGTTAAGAACCTGGATTGATTCATAAACTTCCAGCCAGTTCCCAATGTAATTACCAAGCGGTTGATTCATATCTGTGATAAAAGCGATCACATTTTTATTAAAAGATCTGGCAGTTTGTATTAATGAATTAGCAAGCCGAATTGAATCCCGATGACTTTTCATAAAAGCACCGTTGCCGGTTTTAATATCAAGCACGAGTCCGTCAATACCTTCAGCAAGCTTTTTACTCATTATGCTGGCTGTGATAAGCGGAATAGATTCAATAGTGGCGGTTACATCTCTGAGTGCATAAATCATTTTATCTGCCGGTGCAATTTCTTTTGTCTGTCCGATCAAAACTGCCCCGCATTTTTTAAGGACTTTAATTGATTCAGACAAACTCAAATCCGTTCTAAATCCGGGAATTGATTCAAGCTTGTCGAGGGTTCCGCCTGTATGTCCAAGTCCTCTACCAGAAATCATCGGGACATAAATTCCGGCAGAAGCAACTATTGGCGCAATAATTAATGACGTTTTATCTCCAACACCGCCGGTAGAATGTTTATCAACTTTTTTTCCTTTCAACGAAAAAAGATTAATGACTTTTCCGCTTTTCAACATTGATTTAGTCAATGCAGCAGTTTCAGAATCATTCATTCCTTTTAAAAGGATAGCCATCAGAAGGGCAGAGAACTGGTAGTCTGGTATATTACCTTTTGTGAATTGATTTATCAGAAAGCTTATTTCATCGGGTCCAAAAATCTTCCCATCTCGCTTCTTTTTTATGATTTCAATGAAATTCATAAATAAATTTAGCTATAATTGAGTTTGATGTGAAGCCAAATAATAAATAGTGTCTGATATAGAACCTATTTGATTAATTAATTTGATTAATTAAGAGCAAATAATCTCCATCATTAAACAAGACTTTATAATTGAATTGGGAAATTTTTAAATCAATCATAGCTTTTATATCAGTTTCGAGTAAAGCAGTTTTAAGGAAGAAAAGGTAATTACCAGTGTTATAAGAGAGATCCTTTTCAAGCTTATCTTTGTTTACATAAATAAATTTAAGATTCCCTGGTACTTTTTCTTCGGAAATAGCTTTGAAGTTCGTGTAAACTTGGTTGTCAAATCCCGAAGATTCAACTATCGTGTTCATCCAATCTGCATAATTTCTTGCATCAACTTGTGCGATTGATTTTCGTTGGTGGTCAACAATATTTCTTTCCGTAAAATATGAAAAATTCAGAATGACGGCACTGATTCCAATTACAATTAATAGTTGAAAAAGTCTCAAATTAGCAACTGCTAATAAAAATAGCACAGGAATAATCAAGGCTAAAGTTGCTAATACATTCTGGTAGTAATCAATACTAATATATTGTGTATAGTCTATTAACAAATTAATTCTGTATGATTGAAAATAGTGTATACTAATGAATTTATGTATTTGAATTATCAGGTCATGGGTAAAGTCAGAATTAATCAAAAAATATAGGCTAACACATAAAATGCTAATTATACCGCCAATCGTTTTTTGTCTATTCGAAAGAGATTTTTCATCTTCATGACGAATTATAAAGTTTAGATTCACATGTTTCTTTTTTATTATTTCGATAATTTTTATCAACCCAAAAGCAGATACATAAGCAAGATAAGGCACAACAAAACTCAAGTTTCTGAAGTCAGCACTATATTTTAACATCCATAATATTAAAGGAGGAATAACCATAATTAAGGTTATGTAACGAATGTTTTTAACAAAAAGACTCCCCACTGAAGTTAAAATAAAAAAAGCCAGAACTGGTAAACCCCAGTTGTAATACATTAATCTCGCTGCCGTAGTAAAAATCAGCACGTAATTTTCACCTACATATTCTGGCTGATGAAGACCGGAGTACATTATTTCCGGTTTCACAAAGTGCCAGAAGAAACAAACTGCAAGGATTATTGGAACCAGAGTAGCGATTAAAATAATCTCAGATTTTCGAATCTGTTTCCAATACTTGATTAAACCATACAAAGAAATAATAGAAGCAAAGAAAAACACATAAAATCCAGCCAACTTAGTAGCCGCTGCAGTTGCAGCAAAGAGGAAGAACAAAATGCGTTCATCGGTTTCGAATTTATTTTTAGAAAGTTTCAAGTAAGCATAAAATGTTAAAAATGCAAAAAATGAAACAGGCAGGTCGGCATTTCCATCAGCAATAAATACAAGCGAGTAAATAATTGGAGCAAACAATCCGTAAATAATTAATCCAATGAGATATATATAATTTTTTTCCCAGAGGGCTAAGTCTAAGAAAATTAGCAGATTGCCAAAAAAGAAAAGGGGCATGAAAGATTTGGAAAAGAAATTCACATCTGTATTCCCCGTAAGAACATATGAAATTGACCAATTTGCTGGAATTAATTGTGGGAAATGTGAAGATCGATATGGTAGAGTATTATGGGCAAAATCTTTCGCCCAGGTATTCCAGTGAATAAGATTTACAGTATCTACAAAATAAAAAATTGTTCCAAAATTCGAAATAAATA
This sequence comes from Ignavibacteria bacterium, assembly GCA_029863735.1. The sequence goes on along the minus strand of JAOTUT010000005.1, from coordinate 17,096 downwards.
ACGCAAAGTAGAAGAGTATAATTATACTAGCAATACCGATTATTATTTTAATATGAAAAGCAAAATTCTTAAATGCGGACAGATATCTTTGAATAGCGAAGCCAAATCTAAAATCTGATACAATCTGTACTTTTCGAGTTTTAACGAGAATAAAAAGGCAGATCAATTCAATAATAATAACGAACCATAGGGCAGTATTAGTATATAATTTTATAAGAGTTAGAATTGTAACTAGGGAATAATTAACAAAAAGACTCAGAGCAAAAATGTAAAGATATTTTTGTATCAGGCTTTCAGTTTTGATGTTAAGAAAATGCAGTAGTATAAAACCGGGTAATAGGGTTATTTGGATTACCGATATAATTCCTAGTAAAAGCATTAAAAAAACATTTTATGAATAAATTCTTTCGTAAAAATAACAAGAAAGTATTCAGGGATAAACTAAAATGACGCTACTCTTTTATTCTGAAAGGATGCTTGTGTAAATATATTTGATCACGCAAATTCATTTAACTATTTTTGTTTTCACAATGAAATTGTATTTATTACTATGAAATTTAAAATAAGAACACATACTTGCGGTGAACTCAAAGAACAAAATGTTGATGATAAAGTAATCCTCAGTGGCTGGGTAGATAGAAGAAGGGACCTTGGCGGATTAATATTTATTTGGCTGAGAGATCGTTACGGGATTACCCAGATCGTTTTTGAACCGGATATTAATAAGGATTCGTATGAATTAGCAAAAAAGTTAAGAAGTGAGTTTGTAGTATCAATTCAGGGAATAGTTAGGAAGAGGCCAGAGGATGCAATTAATAAGGATCTTGAAACGGGTAAAATTGATGTTCTCGCTGATCACTTAATTATTCTTAATGAAGCCGAAACACCACCTTTTGCCATCAAAGATGAAACTGATGCTTTTGAAGATTTGAGATTAAAATATCGATACCTCGATTTGCGAAGACCAGCATTACAAAAAGTTTTACTATTACGACATAAGATGTATCAGATAGTTCGAAAATATTTTGATGAAAATAATTTTGTTGAAATTGAAACTCCGGTGCTAATGAAAAGCACACCCGAGGGTGCACGTGATTACCTTGTGCCAAGCAGGGTTCACAAAGGGAAATTCTACGCACTTCCGCAATCACCGCAACAGTATAAACAATTACTGATGGTCTCGGGATTTGATCGGTATTTTCAGATTGTAAAATGTTTCCGAGACGAAGATTTACGAGCTGATCGTCAACCAGAGTTTACTCAAATCGATGTTGAAATGTCTTTCATTACTAAAGAAGAAGTATTTTCTACTGTTGAAGAATTGATGAAAATACTTTTTATGGAAATTTGGAAGATTGATTTATTGCTCCCGTTAAAACGACTCTCCTACAAAGAAGCTATTACTAAATATGGCAGCGATAAACCAGATTTAAGATTTGGAATGGAACTTTATTCATTAAATGAAATCTTTAGTAAATCTGAGTTTAAAGTTTTAAGAGAAGTCATTGATTCAAATGGGATTGTAACTGGAATTATTGTGCCTGGTTGCGCTTCTTTCAGCAGAAATCAAATTGATAGGTTGACTGATTTTGTTAAAAAACTTGGTGCCAAAGGAATGGTTTGGTTTAAAGTGCTGGAAAAGGGAATTGACTCACCAACCGCAAAATTTTTAAGTGATGATGAAAAGGAAAATCTTATATCAGAACTTAAAGCTAAACCAAATGATATAATTCTAATCCTTGCGGGAGAGAGAAATCCTACACTTATTCAGATGGGTTCATTGAGATTGGAATTAGCAAAAAGGTTAGAACTAATAAAACCTGAAACACCACCGTCACTATTATGGGTAACAGATTTTCCTTTGTTTGAGTATGATGAGGAGACAAAGAGATTTTACGCAATGCATCATCCTTTCACATCACCAAATATGGAAGATATTGATTTGCTGGAAAAAGATCCCGGAAAAATTAAAGCGCAGGCGTATGATCTTGTTCTAAATGGAAGTGAAATAGCTGGCGGCAGTATACGAATTCACAACTCCGAGTTGCAGGCAAGAATGTTCAAAGCGCTGGGAATAAGTGATGAAGAAGCCCAGCAAAAATTCGGCTTTCTTATTAATGCTTTCAAATATGGTGCGCCGCCGCACGGCGGAATTGCGTTTGGTTTTGACAGAATGGTAATGTTATTTGCCGGAGTTGATTCGATAAGAGATACTATTGCCTTCCCTAAAACTGCCAGCGCAATGTCATTAATGGATGAATGTCCATCCCAGGTGAGTGAAGAACAGATGAAAGAATTGCATATAAGGTTACTTTAGAAAGTAAATTTTAACTCATTATGCTCTTTGCTCTCTTCCCTAATATTATGTATCTGTAAATATCTGCTAAAACGTCTGACATAATTGTCGCCGACATTTATTTAAAATTTACACGATTATATTTTCTATTTTAGAGTAATCTGTAACTTTTACAGGAAGGTTTATGCAAGTTTTACCCACCTACTATTACTCTCAATAAATAATCGGTAATAATTAGTAATTCTTTGAATAGGTAAATCTGCCGTTGTCAATCTTGTCGTAGGATTAAAAATAATTTACAATTCTACCAGTTAACTAAGATTATCATTGACTTAAGTATAGACTTTTCCTTTCAAAAGATCGCCTGCAATTAATTAATGGAAGATATTACTGGTAATTATTGCCTTGTCATTTATGACGCTTTAAATTCTTAATAATTTGACAAAATTTTTTGTTTTAAATCAGGTGGCATACTTTTTACTCAACATAAAACGAAAATTACTAAACACAGGATAAGATAATGGGTCAACAACAACTTTTATTGATAGTACTTGCTCTAATAATAGTAGCGATAGCAATAGCTATCTCTATTTCGTTGTTTAGATCAAATGCGATTGAAGGAAAGCGTGATATCCTGATTGAGGAAACTTCTAGTTTGGGTGTAATGGCATTACAATACTATAAAAAACCAACTGAATTAGGTGGCGGTGGGAAATCCTTTGAAAATTGGACAATACCAAGCCAAATGGTGACCACTGCTAATGGTAATTTTATGACAGCAAGTATTCAAGCAGATGAAATTACGATAACTGGCACGGGAAGTGAAGTAGTGACAGGCGGAGACTCTATAAAAGTTGAAACAGTAGTAAACGCAGATCAAATGTACACGAGAATTATTCATTAACTCATAATTAACAGTAACACATAATTAACTTAACACAAACACAAACAAGGAGTAAAAAATGGGTCAGCAACAGCTTCTCTTAATCGTTCTTGGCGTTATCATAGTTGGTATCGCTGTAGTTGTTGGAATCAATCTTTTCAACGCAAATGCTGAAGAAGCAGCAAAAGACGGAGTCGTATCCGATTGTACAAACTTAGGTGCTATGGCACAGCAGCATTACAAAAAGCCCGGATCAATGGGCGGTGGCGCAAACACATTTGATGGTACCGGAACAAATGGTGTAACCTGGGCAATACCAGCAAACTTAGTAAATACTGCTAACGGTACTTATTCTGCAACTGTAGGTGCACAGACAGTAGATCTAGTTGGTGATCCGCTAGAAACTAGTTATACTTGGACAGTTCAGACACAAGTTACGCCAACTTCTATCCTAACGGTAATACAATAAACTTATCTTTGCTATCTTAGATAGCAATGTTAGAAGTTTAAGGCTGCGATAGTAAATATTGCGGCCTTTTCTTTTTTAAACAACTTTTTACATCTCTTCAATAAATAAACTGCAGTAATTGTTCAAAAAATCAAAGAAAATTTCGGAACCAAATTTGACGTTGAAATCGAAACAATAAATTCATCAATGAAGAGTGAAAGATGGTTGAGTTAAAATTCACAGCGCTTAAACCTAATGGTCAGGCAATCACAGGAACTGTTACAGCCGGTTCGTCTGTTGAGGGGAAGAAAAAAATTCAGAGACTTGTAGAAAAGAACAAGTTAAAACTAAGCGATGTTCAAAAGAAGTCTACGTATTTATACCGAGTTCGCAAAGGTAAGGACAAACCGATCCGGGGCGAGCAGAAGGCTTTCACTAAAAAAGAAGTAGAGGAAGCGTTATCCAGGTTAGGTTATAGTATTTTATCAGTGAATAAAAAACTTCTTGACTTTCAACGTAAACCCCCAAACAATGAAATAGTAACTTTTGTAAAAATAAGTGCAGAATTATTAAACCAGAAACTTGGCTACGGTGAAATTCTAACACTACTTACTAACGACACACAAAATGCAACATTAAGAAATACATTAAAAGAAATAAGCAATGATCTTAAGAAAGGTGCCGACTCGGAAGCAACTTTCTTGAAGTATCAGAATATATTTGGAAAGTTTACCGCTTACATGCTTGGACTCGCTTCCAAGAGTGGTAATATGGCAGAGATTTATACCGCAACAGCAAAGTTCCTTGAAAGAAAACAGGAGTTCAATAAGAGTTTAAGAAGTGCTCTTATTACACCGATGGTTACGCTATTTGTTTTGTTCCTGGCTGTACTCTTTTACGTTGGTTATATCTTTCCGGAAACTGCTAAACTGTTTGTGCGTTTTGGAATTGAATTACCTCCGATGACTGCATTCACACTTAAAATAAGTGATTTTTTAGTGGCAAACCCCTGGTTGATTGCAGGAGTACTTTTCATTCCCCCAATTGCTTTATTTCAATTTGTGCGCACTAAAAAAGGCAGACTACTTTTCGATGAATATACTTTAAAGCTGCCTGTAATAGGAAGCTTAATTCATAAAACATTAATAGAAGTTTTCTGTCGCGTGTTTTATACACTTTATCATGGCTCTGCTGAGAGTATCGAACCTATAAGAATTGCTGCAGAAGCTACTGGTAACATGTATTTTGAACATCGGATTAAAAATATTGCCATCCCTCTGATGCTTAAAAAAGGCGTAGGAGTTACTGACGCTTTTGAAGCTTCTGGTGTTTTTACAGAAACAGCAATCTCAAGAATTCACTCTGGTGAAGAGTCAGGTACAATTAAAAACACAGCACTGCAATTAGCAAACTATTATGAGAGTGAAACGGTTTTCCGCCTGAAAAACCTAATTGAAATTATTCAGGTTACTATAGCTATGGTTATAATGGTAATAATGATAGCCTTGACTCTTGTTTCTGCAGAGACTGCTACAGTAAGACCTAAAACACCTGGTGTAACCTAAGAAAGTATATGGCTGATAATATGATTGAGACAAAATTGGAAGTTAATGATAAAATAGGGTATCTGCTCTTTAAGAAGGGTATTATTGATGCTCCAACGTTGGACAAAGCTCTTAATGCAAAGTTCAATGATCGCAATAAGCTAAGAAGAAATCTTGCCCAGATACTTGTTGAGGACTTTGATTATGACCACGATGTTATTTTCAGAGAAGTAGCAATTCTGTATGCCTTCCGCGAACTCGATGTTGATTTGGCAACTATACAACCGGAATATATTGAAGCTATTCGTGATATGATTGAAGGCGGTGGTGAAGAACTCAAAGATCTTATGCTCAGGGACAGGATTATACCATTTATTTATGATGAACAGACAAAAGATAAACTGATTATTGCCGCAACTGATCCCACAAACAGGAACGTTCCTAAAGTTGCTTTCGGTCTTAATGCTAAAAAGTATGAAGTAATCTTCATCAAGAAAAAAGATTACGATAAGCTGATAGAAAAAATCATCCCGCCGGAAAATTTATATCTGAAGAACATTTCAGATGAAATGGATGATTTCGTCCCGAGTGAAGACCGGGAAGATCTTGATGAAGATGAACTCGATGCGGAAATTAATAAAAGTGCATTGATAAATCTTGTTGAAGGCGCATTACTTGAAGCTGTTCGTAAAGGTGCAAGCGATATTCACTTTATACCAGGTAGTGGTCATCGTACTGAAATATATATGAGAATAGATGGAACTTTACGTCTGTGGCATGTGCAGGAAAATACTTTGCCCGAAGCGGTTATCGCAGTTGTGAAAGATCGCGGAAAAGGTATGGACAGGTTCGAACGTGAAACCGCACAGGATGGTTTTATCCAAAGAGCAATAGACAACTACATTATCAGGTTCAGAGTTTCTGTTCTGCCGATGGTTGGAACAGAATTAAAGAATAAATTTGAAAGTTGTGTAATACGAATTCTTGATGACCGGAAGGTTATTAGGGATCTTGACAAGCTTGGATTAACAGGTGTAGCAAAACAAAAGTTCGTAAAGGCCATTAATCAACCACAGGGAATGGTAATACTTACCGGCCCTACTGGTAGTGGTAAGAGTACAACACTTGTTGCAGCGCTTTGCCAGGTTGTAAATCCTGAGGTGAATGTTCTTACAGTAGAAGATCCTGTTGAGTACGTTATTGAAGGTGCCCGTCAGCTTAAGATTGGATATAAAATGAATTTTGAACAGGCCATCAGATCAATATTAAGACATGATCCTGATATTGTGTTGGTCGGTGAGATGAGAGATAAAGAGACAGCTGAAACTGCTATTAAACTGGCGAACACAGGTCACTTAACGTTCTCAACTTTACACACTAATGATGCAACAAGTGCAGTATCAAGATTATTTAAAATGGGAATTGAACCCTTCCTGATTGCTTACGCAATCAATCTAATTGTTGCTCAAAGATTAATTAGAAAACTTTGTCCGAATTGTAAAAAGAGAGTTACTGAATACGACGAAGTTTATATGGAAGCAGCAGGGTTAAATGCAAAAGAGTGGCTAAAACACGAAACTTATCGTGCTGCTGGATGTGACGAGTGCAATGGAACCGGTTACAAAGGTCGTATGGCAATTCACGAAGCATTATATTTTACTAAGGAGTTAAGACATCTAATTGTAAAATCCGGAGAAGAAGTGGATGAAGAAACACTTAAGCTTCAGGCACTGAAGGATGGAACATTGAGCTTAAGAGAATCAGGGTTTGAGAAAGTTAAGCTTGGCATGACTTCTATTGAAGAAGTTCTTTCTTCAACAACTGAAGATTAATATTTTCGGATTTTAAGTAAGTTTTACTTAATAGGTTGAGTTGTTTTGGTCGTTAAATTTTTTTACAAGTGGTTATAAATTTGTCGATAATCAGCATTTTTTTTGTTTTAGGGAAGATTTAATGACCTATTATTATGTTTTCTGTTGGAATAAAACATGTTAGTAACTAAATCTTAGTGGTAACTAAATAGTCAAATAGAAGGTTGTAAGTTGATAGTCAAAGAAGAAAAAAAAGTTTTATCAGATTTTTGTGCGAAGATTCCTGAGTCCGTTTACGGACCAGATCGTGTTGCTTACATTCTTGAGAATAGTGGTAAACTTAAGGAAGAGGAAATAGTTCTTTTAAGAAAATTTGTGAACAGAATTCTTACCTCTATGATTGAAAGAGATGCATCTGATATTGAAATTGGTGGACATGGTAATGAAGGTTATTTTTGGATGAGAATTTATGGAAAACTGGAAAGAGTAAAAGACCTGCCACAACTATCCGAAGATGAATCCGCTTTGTTGATTGCTAATATGTTTAATTCAAACCAGAAGAAATATATTGCAGCCACAAGAAACCTTGACTTCAGTTATACATTCTTCTATGAAAGAAGAAAAATTAATGTAAGGTTTAGAGCGGATGCTTACTTTGATCTTGACACTCTTGGATGCAGTATGAGAGCGATCAATACTAATATACGTCCGCTTTCATCACTTGACTTTCATCCGACGGCAGTTAAATACTTAAGCCATAATTATATTAAATTCGGATTAACACTTATTACAGGAATCACCGGTTCGGGTAAGTCAACGACACTTGATTCCATCGTAGATTTTCATAACAAGTTTGACCCCGCTCACCTTATTATAATAGCTGCGCCTATAGAGTATGTTCATAGTTCAAACTTTTGCCTTATTAAACATAGAGAAGTTGGAAGAGATGTTCTTTCATTTAAAGAAGGCGTTATACAATCTTTAAGACAGGATCCGGACATTATAATAATAGGTGAAATGAGAGATCCTGATACCATAATGGCAGCTCTTGAGGTTACCGATACCGGTCACAAAGTGTTCTCCACATTACACACATCATCAGCCACTGAATCAATAGAAAGAATTATAGCAGAAGTAGATGCAGTTGAACAGGAAAGAGTTAGAAACAGATTAGCAGATGTTTTGGTTTCAGTTGTTTCTCAAAAACTGGTACCCAGTCTAGATGGAAAAGTTATGTTAGCTAAAGAAGTATTAATAATGACCCCGAGTGTTAAAGCTGCTATAAAGAATAATAATCTTAGTGAAATTTATATGATGATAAACCAGGGTGGCCCGCTCGGTATGCTTACTATGGAGCAGGATCTAAAGCGTTTATACGATCAGAAAAGAATATCGTTGGAATCAGCGATTACTTATTCAAATAATAAAACAAGAATCAACCAATTGTTGTCAACAAAATGAAACCATTAATTTCAATATATTGTGAAAGCAATGACATTAAGGTGGCTGTTATTAGTAAGGACTCAGCAACCGGTAAGCCTGCAGTTCTGAAGACAGCTTCAATCAGTCATTCAAAATCTTCTACCAATTTGGATAGTCCTGGTGGTGGATTTAGCGTGGAAGAAGAATCTCTTGAATTAGAAGGAATGGATGAATCTATATCTTCTAAAGGAGACCTGGATTTATCAGGAATGACTGAGCTTAGTGCAACGCTAAGTGGATTCAATTTAAGCAAGCACCTTTTTCTGCCTGCTCTAACTGAACCAAATATTTATTATCATCTTTATGAAGGTGAGAGACATCAAAATCCTGCAAAGCTCAAACAGGCTATAATCAATGACATTTTAGACTCTAAAAATATCTTAGTTGATAAGAGCGGTATTGATTATGTCGAGCTTTCTGATAAAGCTTTGCTTGCCGTTTTCGTAACTGAAAACATTCCTTGTGCAAGCATGATCAATTCACTTGCAAGGCAAAAGGGTAAAAGAAGTTACAATATTCCCACCATAAAAAGTTCAGATCTCTCTCTCGCTTATTATGTTGCCAAAAGGAAAAAATTCTTTCCGGATGATCATTCTTTGATTGTTTATATCGGAAAAGAATACAGCAAACTAATTTTCTTGCAGGGAAGAAGAATTAAACACATTGGAACCACGCTTGATATAGGAACCCAGAATCTTCACACATACGATGTTTATTTCTCTAAAATATTACTGGAGATGGAAAACGGTGGAATATCTTCTCTCGATAATATAATTGTTTGTGGAGAAGATGATTCGGAAAATATTATATTATCATTTTATGGAACCTTCCCCGAAGCAAATGTAAGCCGGCTTGAATTTGATGATCTTGATTTATCTGCTCTTGATGACGAAGCAAAAGAAAAATTTTCTACTTTCAGTATTCCTGTAGCAATAGCTGTAGATTATTTTGATGAGCTAAATAAAGAGCATCACGGAATACACATACTTCCAAAGTATATAAAAGAAGAACAAAAAATCTTTCAGTTTTCCTGGCATGGATATGCTTTGTTACCGCTTTTATTTGTAGCGGCATTCTTTATCACTCAAAAAACACTCAATAATAACAAGGCAATGGCTGAACTAGATAAAGAGATAGAAGCAAAAACAATTCTTATGAGACAAAACCAGGAGGTATTAGTTAAGATAGCCAACCTGGAAGGGAAAATTAGTAGCTTCGGTCAAACGCAGGCTATTTTAGACTCTGCTGCTGCGGGCACAGAAGTTTGGAACAACTTATTAAAGCAGGTCTCAGGATTTTGTCAAAGCAATAATAATATGTGGATATCAAAGTTGGGTAATGAGGGTAACCTGGTTACGGCTGAAGGATACTCTCTAACACGGAGTACACTTACAGATTTTGCATATTCATTCAATAACGCGGTGCTTCAAAGTATGCTATACGAAGAGTTAAGGGAAAGGAGTGCATACAGGTTCAATTTAAATTTTAACATTTCAAATCAGAAGTATCAAAATGAATAAGAAATTGATTAGCACTCTTAGTGTTCTTGCACTACTGATAATTATCCTTGTTGCTGGCGGTATTTATATTTTCGTTGTTCAGCAGGGGGATTTATCAGAAAGACAAGAAAAACTGGCTGAACTAAGCAAAAATGTTTATGATCCGGAAGAATTGAACAACCGGTATCTGGGCCTTGAAAAAAGATCAGCCGAGTTAGATTCAATCCTTGCCAACCGGAAGTTTAATATACCTCAGAACGTTTCCTCAATTAAGTTCTATAACTTCATTAACAGAATTGTTGCTGATTTCCCGAAGGAAACCACTGTTAATCTTGAGTATCTGAGGCAGGCACCTGACAAGGAGTTTTTCTTCCACGAATACAAGATTTCAGGCGGTGGAAATTACAATGATGTTTATAAAATGATCTATGCTATCGAACAAAGCAAGGAGCTCAAAAAAATCTGGAAACTTTCTTTTTCCAACCTGGTTAAAACGGATGATGAAATTCCTCTGTTCCTTGTAAACTTTGAACTTGTTGCACAGATTTATTTTTCTTCAGATAGCAGATTTGCACCGGCTGAGTTTGTTGAAAACAATCTTGTTACCGGCCCAATTTATGATGCCTTCTATCCTCTCATAAGAAATGAGATTCCTCCAAACGTTGATAACTTACTTGACGTTCAGGGAGCCAGATTACTTGCGTTAATTCCTGAAGGTGCATTTGTTGCTGATAACAAGGGTAATACTTATTTAGTTTGGGAAGGTGAACAGGTTTACTTAGGATACCTTACCAAAATTGATTATGACAATAATACAGTTGGCTTCATCCTTAACAAGGGTGGTATTATAGAACAAGTAACACTGCAATTAGACAGAAATTTAAGTAAATAATAAGAGTATAATCATGAAAAACATAATAATCTATTTCGTTTTATCTCTTTTCATCGTTCTTCAGGTAACAGCCCAGCAATATTGGGAAAAAAGATTCAAAACTTATCAGAATCCTGACGAGCTAGTGACAATGTCCGAAACGCTTCCCTTTGATCAGGCAATAGAATTGCTAAGCAAAGTAAGTGAAAGTGTTTCTGGAAGAAGGATAGTTTCAACAGTTCAAAAGAAGGAGCCAATAGGTATTGAAGTAGTCAATATGCCTTTCGATAAGGCGCTTCTCATGATTGTAAATTTTGCTGGCTTCGAATACGAAATGAAAGAGGATGTAATTATAGTCCGATCTAAATCTGATAAAGATGCAAATCGGGATCCTGATACATATGCCCCACTAACACAACGTGAGGTAAAAATATCGGCTCTGTTTTGTGAAATAGACGTTGTCAAAGCCAGGGAGATAGGCTTTGATTGGAGATTTTTATTGTCAGGAAGCCAAACAAACATTGCCGGAAACCTCAGAGGAGAAACTGAGACAGATCAATCATCAGGAGGACAACAACAATCGCAAGGTCTTCAGCCTGAATTTAAACTTGGTGTCACCTCCAACTTTCAGGTGGGCGACTTTTTTGGACAAGCCACGGCTATCTTTAAGTTTTTTGATGAAACAGGTATTGGAAATGTTATTTCGAATCCAAGTATAACTGTTCGAGATAGAACAGAGGGAAAGATTCAGGTTGGTATAGATTTTTCAGTTAAAACAAGAGATTTTGCAGGAAATACTACTGAACAATTCTTCCCAACAGGAACTATAATCATAGTTACTCCCTATATTCATAAAGAAGATGATTTAGAGTACGCACTATTGGATATAGGTGTTGAACGAAGTTCATTCTCAACAAGTGAGTTACAGACAGAAATTAGAAAGACAACAGCGTCCACACAGGTTCTAATGCTTAATGGAGAAGAAACTGCTATCGGTGGTTTGTTCCTCAATGAAGAAGTTGTTACACGTGTTGGCATTCCATTCTTAATGGATCTTCCGTGGTGGGTATTTGGTATTAGGTACTTAACTGGCTACGATCAGACTATAGTTCGGAAAAAAGAGCTTGTTATATTGTTAAAGATGGAACTAATTCCTACGCTTCAGGAGAGACTTGAAAATCCACAATGGGAAAATGTATTAAGCAGAGAATTGGATGCTGGAAAAAACCGTATGAAGTACTATGAATTCAATGAAGGCGACGATGCCAAGACACCTTAACAATGGAATCAATTCTAATTGTTGACGATGATATTAATCTGTGCAATTTTCTTTCGGAAGAATTAAATGACGCTGGATATAAAACGTTTTGTTTAATAAACAGTGAAAATGTATCAGAATTCCTAAAAGATAAAGAAACCGATCTCATTCTCCTTGACCTTAATATGCCCGGGAAAGATGGATTTCAAATTCAGCACGAAATCAATACTTATCCGGGCATCAAGCCCAAAGTAATAATTTTAACTGCCCACTCAGACGTAAAAAGTGCCATAGAGTCTGCAAGATTAGGTGCTTCAGATTTTATTATTAAGCCCTATGATTTTGGCAAACTTCTTGCTTCTATTAGAAGAGTAATTCAAAAGAATAATTAATTCCTTTAAAGTAATATAAATGAAGATTAGCCTGAGAATATTGTTAATCAATTTTCTGATTGTAGTACTAATACTAGGCAGTTCCTTTATTGTTTTTTACAATATTGTATATGACGTTCTTACCTCATCTCAAACCCGCAATCTAAGGCAATCTGCAAATAATTTTATTTACGTTTACAGGAATCTTCAATCGGATACAGAGGATGATTTCATTTTAATATATAACCGGGGCATTGAAAAGTTCTGGAATGAGCAATCTCTTCAATTAAAGAACATTGATTTTATTATTGAATTAGGCAATGAAAAAGATGGGGTAATCTCAAAGCATTTGACTAAAAACTATATTATCCTGCCTGAAAAAGAATTCAACCTCGAGGAATTTAAAAGTTATAATCCGTATTTGATGATAATGAATTATTCGGCACCCAATGGGAAAAACTATATATATGGAAGAGCCATAAATAATGAAATGCTCACTGATATTTCACAGAGAATTAATTCAGATATCGCACTAATTTGGAATGGTTATCCCACTGATTTTTCTAACCAGATGGATAATCAGAAATATTTATACGTATTAAGCCAGGCTGTTGATGACCTTAAGAATAAAAATAATTTTGAACTTTACGTTCAGGGCACTGAGTCCGAAGATATTTTGGCAACAATATATAAACCCACAACGGCGGTCGGTCAGGACAATCTTTATTATTTAATATTTGGAACGTTTGCAGAAGCTGGTGAATTAAGAAGTACTCTGCAAAGTATTTTTATTATTATTGGATTTGTGGGTATCGCGCTCTCTCTGATTTTTACAATGGTCTTCACTCATAAATTCAGGAACCAGGTAACTCAATTAAGTAAGGCAACAGAGCTAACTTATGCCGGAAAATTCGATTATAAAATTGATGTTAAGAGTAAGGACGAAATCGGAAAATTAGGGTTGGCATTTAACAAAATGCTGGAGGAACTGAAGAAGAAAGAAGTAGCAAAAAATGAATATGCTGAATTCATTACTCTTATTAACCAAAACCCATCACTTAAAGAAATATCAGACGTTGCCTTGAAGAAAATACTTGACACTGGAGACTTTTTAATTGGAGGTCTTTATAGTGTTGATGAAAACATTACGCTTATCTCTTCGTATGGTTTAAACACTGAATATTCAGTCCGCCCGGGAATATCGGATTTTTTTAAAAAGGTTCTTGAAACAAAACAGAGCCTTGAACTTTATAACGAAGAAGATCTTCCGGTTGTGTCAACAGGCTTGCTTGATATCAAAATTAAATATATGCTCTTTCTGCCGATAGTTTATAATAATAAGTCAATGGCTGTTTTAGAATTAGGTTCATTAACCAGGCCGCGGGAAGAAGTACGTGATTACCTGGAAAAAATAAAAGATCAGCTGGCAATTGGAATTACCAACGCCAGAGCTCTATTGCAGCTTGAAAAATTAGTCATTGAGCTTAGAGAGCTGAATGAAGAATACCAAAAGCAAAATGTCCAGATAAAAGAACAAAATGAAACTTTATTACAACTTCATAGTGAATTAAAAGTTCAGGCTGAGGAACTTGAAAAACAGAGACAAAGAGCAATTGAATTAACGGATGCAAAGTCTAAATTCCTTGCAAATATGTCTCATGAGCTTCGTACACCTATGAATTCAATTCTGGGACTAACTGAGCTTATGCTGGAAAAAGTTGATCTGGAACCACGCAATAAGGAAAGGCTGGAAGTGGTTCTGAACAGTGGTAAAAGGTTGATGGCACTTATAAATGATATCCTTGATCTATCGAAAATTGAAGCGGGTAAAGTTGAAGTTCTGCACGAAGATGTGATCCTCGAAGAAATTATTACTGAAGTTTCTAATTCAATTTCAATGCTGGCAAATGAAAAGAGGATTAGCTATGAAGTGATAAGAAAAATTGATACACGCACTGTTATTAATACTGATCGTGGAAAAGTTGTCCAGGTTCTTATAAATCTTTTGGGAAATGCTGTTAAGTACACTGATGAAGGAAGAGTCGATCTAAGAATTTCAGCTGGAAACAATATGCTTAATTTTGAAGTTATAGATACTGGCATTGGTATTTCTCAAGAAGAGATTGATGTGATTTTTGAAGAGTTCCGGCAGTCAAATAGTTCTAAATCCAGAAGACGAGGAGGAACTGGATTGGGCCTGGCGATAAGTAATAAGTTGGCTGAAATCTTGGATGGAAATCTTGATGTAAAGAGCGAAATCAATCAAGGCTCAACATTTATTTTTTCAATTCCGTTCAATCAGGTGAAGACATTTAATAAAGATCAGAACCAAATACCAGTGGGAATTCTTCCAAATACAAAAAATGGGAAAAAACCTATTCTTATAATTGATCGGGGAAACAAATCAAAGTCAACTGCACTAAAATATCTTTCTTCTCTGGGTTATGAATCAATTATTGTAGAAGACAGCCTTCCTGATTTTCAAAATATTGCAAATCTACAACCATTTGCTATAGTCCTTATTATTAACAAAAAAAGAGGAGATAGCTGGAATATTATAAAGGAATTAAAGCAAAATGATAGCACACAAAATATTCCAGTAATTCTTGTTTCAGTTAATGAAGAAGAAAATCGTGCTTATGTACTAGATATATTTGATTATTTATTGAAACCTGTATCATCTGAATATCTGTCTGAAGTAATTCTCAAGTTGGAAGGCCTTAAAAAGAATATTCAAAAAATTACAGTTGTCGGCAATAACGAGCAGGAGTTAGAAAATTATAACCAGCTTTTGAATTCTGATAAGATAAAGGTTGAGCATATCAATAAAAGTGATAAAGCATTAAGTAAAATTGAAGAATCAAATTCGGACCTGGTAATATTGGATTTAGTTATTTCTGGTATTGATGGTATAACACTTACATATTTGCTTAAATCAAATTCTGAGACGAAGTCTATACCTATAATTATAACTTCTGAAAGCGAACTAAGAAATGATGATAAAAAATCACTTGCCGATATTCTCGAAGCCATAACATTAAATTCTAATGTGCACATTGAAGATGCATTTAAGTTTGTATTTAATTGGCTTGAAAATCAGAAATTGGTAAATCATTCTTTACCTACAGAAGTAAAATCTATTCCCAACACCGAAATTAAAAAAAGCAATCTGATGGAAGTGCAACTCGTCGGTGATGAAAATTCTGAATTAGATATTATGATAGTTGATGATGATCCTAACACTTTATTTACTTTAGCCGAGATAGTCCAAGAGGCTAATTGCAATCCAATAATTGCTCACAACGGCAAAGAATGCCTTGAATTATTAGAAATGAAGATACCCGACTTAATACTATTAGACATTATCATGCCGGAGATGGATGGTTTCAAAACAATCAAGCAGATTAAAAATAATAATAAGTGGTCAGATATTCCTGTTTTTGCTGTTACTGCAAAGGCTATGAAAGAGAATAACGAAATCATTTTAAAGCATGGATTCACGGATTACATCCCCAAGCCTGTTAATCCTGCTTTTGTTACGTACAAGATTCAACAGCTAATCACTCAACTAAAGACAACATGAAATGAAAAAAATTTTGGTTATTGATGATCTTCCTGAAAATATATTTATCCTACAGGACAGATTGATCCAAGAAGGTTATGAAGTAATTACAGCTTACGGCGGTAACGATGGAACGGAAAAAGCGTATTCAACATTACCTGATCTTATTTTATTAGATGTAATGATGCCGGATATGAGCGGGCTTGATGTTTGTAAAACTCTTGTTAACGATGAAAAGACAAAGCACATTCCGATTATTCTTGTAACCGCAAAAGCTGGGGTAGAAGATACTAAAGAGGGTCTTGAAGCCGGCGCATTCGATTATATAAAAAAACCATTTAATCGTATTGAGCTGATGGCCAGAGTAAAATCAGCTCTTAAACTGTCTGAGGCTAACAGACAGCTTCTGGAAATAGAAAAACGAACCACGTACATTGCCACGATTGTAACAGCAAATCATAAAATTAAGCAGCCGCTTACCTTGCTTAGTCTTTCATCTGCTGCCATTAAGAATGAGCTTGAAAAAGAAGAATTCACCAGGGAATCAATTTTAAATCGTATTAAGTACATTGATGCTGCAATAAAAGATATCAGCGATGTGCTGAACAAATTAAATTCAATTACGAAACCTGAATTGTCTGACTATGCTAAAGATGTAAAGATGATTAACGTGGATAGTAATGAACTGGAAGGTTAAAGGAATTTCCTGATAGTAGCCAGCATCGCCTCAAATTCATATGGTTTATTCAGTTGCCCGTTGATTTTATACTTCAAAAATTCCGATTCCTGATTTGCCCACATGCTTCCTGATGATAAAATAATCGGGATATCAAAATTTAATTTTCTTATTTCCGCAATTGTTTCAAGACCTGATAATCCAGGCATATTATAATCAATAATCGCAAGATCAACTTTAATTTCTTCAGTAAGAACTTTAAGTGCTTCCTTTCCGGAGGTTACTTTTATTACTGAATATCCATTTGTTTCAAGAAGTTCAGCGAGAAGATCACCGAGCATAGGTTCGTCGTCTGCAAACAAAATTATTTTTTCGGAAGGATCAGTTTTCTTTTC
>JAOTUT010000139.1 GCA_029863735.1 Ignavibacteria bacterium | reverse complement strand
AAAACTTAACTTTGCCAACCAATAACTTAAATCGTTTCGATGGGATTCTGATAAATATGATTTCAGGATATGATATTTCCTTACGTCAACTAGAACAGCTTAGGAAAAACTACAAAGGATTAATTTATTTTGACGTTCACACATTTAGCCGTGGGGTTGATAAAAGCTTAAACAGAATTTTCAGACGGATAGAAAATTTTAACAAGTGGGCTAAGTGTATAGATATTCTTCAAGCAAATGAATCGGAGTTATTGACACTCTCTAATAAAATGAATGAAACACAAATAATTGAAGAATTATTTCCTTCTGGAATAAGACAAATAATAATTACAAGAGCAGAACGCGGAGCGACAGTTTATTTCAGAGAAAACGAAACTCTAAGAAAAATTAATAAAAATGCGTTACGGGTAAAATTAATTAACAAAATTGGCTGTGGTGATGTGTTTGGAGCGGTTTATTTCTATAATTACATTAAAAATAAAAACGTAACTTTAACTCTTGAACAGGCAAATTTATTTGCAGGAATTTCTACAACATATTCCGAAGCAAAAGAGTATCTAAATCTTAAGAGAGATGCAAACAAACAGATTGGTAAGAAATAGAATATTAATAACAGGATCAAACGGAATGCTCGGGCAACGGACAGTCCAATTTTATTCTTCAAAGGAGAATGTTGAATTGCTTGCTACATCTGTTGAGGTGAAGTCCGTTGTCGATTCAGTGGAATACATTTCTTCTGATATTAAGAACAGAGACGAGATTAAAAAAGTTATTCACGATTACTGTCCTGATTTTATAGTTCATACAGCAGCTTTTACCAATGTTGACCTGAGTGAAAAGCTTCGTGAAGACGCCTGGAAAATAAATGTAAAAGGAGTAGAATATATTGCTGAAGCGGCAAGAGCAATCGATGCACATATTATTCATATTTCTACTGATTATATTTTTGATGGGAATGACGGACCTTACAGCGAAAATGCAAAACCTAATCCGGTGGGCTATTATGGTCGCACTAAGCTAGCGAGTGAAAATGCACTTCGGATAAGCGGCACTTTTTTTACTATTCTAAGAACTAATGTGTTATATGGAATTGCACCTAACAGCAGACCCGACTTTGTTCGATGGGTTGTAAACTCGCTTAGAAATAATGAGCAGATCAGAATAGTTAAAGACCAGATTAACAACCCAACATTTATTGATGACCTTGTTCAAGCAATAAACAAAATAGTTGAGTTCAAAAAAACGGGAGTTTACAACATAGGCGGGAAGGAATTTTTATCACGCCTGAATTTCACAAATGGAATTGCTGATTATTTTAATCTTAATAAAAACCTAATTACTCCAATAATCACAAAAGAACTTAACCAACCAGCACGAAGACCGCTCAAATCAGGATTATTAATTCTCAAAGCTGAAACTGAGTTGGGTTATAAACCTCACACAATTACCGAATCGCTGGCAGCAATGAAGAAAGAACTTGAGCTGTGAACCTTTTTGAGAAATATGACTATTTCATTTTTGATCTTGACGGAACAATCTACCGCGGTGAACACCTCATCCCTCATGCGGACGAAGTAATCAATTATCTGAAGTCTATTGGAAAGAAAATTGTTTTCGTTTCAAACAAAACGACAGGTACTGCAAAAGATTATCATAACCTGCTGAAAAATTGGGGTTTGAACATTGAGGAAGATGAGATTATCAATTCAACTATTGTGGCTTCGAGTTACCTGAAAAAGAATTTTAATGGTGAAATGTTTTTTGCAATAGGTGAGGATTCCTTTATAAAGGAAATTGAAAAATCCGGTTTAAACTATTCTACAATTCCTGATGAAATAAAAATTATTCTCGTTACACTTGACCGAACTTTAAATTATAACAAACTTGAAATCGCGGCACATGCACTTGACAACGGTGCTCGATTTTTTGCAGCAAACATTGACGATACTTGTCCTGTTGATGATGGAGAGGTCATCGATGCAGGCTCAACGATTTCCGCACTTCAGAAAAGAACTCACCGGAAACTGGAACTCCACTTTGGTAAACCATCTGAATTTATGTTCAATGAAATAAAAAATCGTCTTCAATTCATCCCCTCAAAAACACTATTGATTGGCGACAGACTGGAGACCGATATTCGAATGGGAAATGAGTTTGGAATTGATACGGTATTAGTGAATACAGGCGTAAAATATTTTCCAAATGGAACTGAAAATATACTTCCAACCTACCAGCTAAATTCGGTTTTTGATTTAATAAATCATAAAAGCTAATTTTCATCTTAAAATAACCCACAACCTTTTTAATCCTAGCTTAGTCTAATTCATTAGTTATGGAAAGCACTAAATGCAGTTGACTGATACAGACTTGATAATCCAGGCTCAAAAAGGCGATCAGAGCGCCTTTGAGGAACTTGTGTATCGTTATGACCGAAATGTTCTTTCGATCACGATGAGATATGCATTTAATGAAGATGATGCGAAAGATTTATACCAGGAAGTATTTATTCGTGTTTACCGTGGATTGAAAAATTTTCGTTTTCAGAGTGAATTTTCAACCTGGCTTTTCAGGATTACAACTAATGTTTGTCTCACATATAAAAGTAGTAGTAAAGAGCACTTGAGAGTTTCAATTAATAATTATGGCGATGATGAAAATGAATTTGCAACACAGGAGGAATTGACTTACAAAGGATCTTCTCCGGAGGAAATTTCTTCAGGTTCAGACCTCGGAGAAATTGTTAATGCTGCTGTAGAATCACTTTCACCAAAACAAAGAATGACTTTTGTTTTAAAACATTACGAAGGCTATAAAATCAGAGAAATTGCAGAGATGCTGAATTGTAAAGAGGGAACAGTTAAAAAATATCTTTTTGATGCAATAAGAAATTTAAGAAAAAAATTAAGTCCGGTTTATGCATAGAACAATGAATTCCTTTTACGGAGTAAATAATGAAACACAATGAATATAAACAACTACTTCAACTTTCCTTATTCGGTGAATTGAAATCTGAAGAGCAATTAAAGTTGAAGGAACACTTGCTAACCTGTGAAGAGTGCAGAACAGAACTTGAAGATCAGAAAAATCTTCTGGAATTAATCTCAGGAAAGAAGAAAGCAGAAGTCGACGAAAAAGTTTTAACTGCAGCACGTTATCAATTAAGAGGTGCACTAAGATCAGAGATAGCGAATAAAAATATTTTTGGATCTACTATTGATAGCATAGCTCAGTTTTTTATCACTCCTCTGAAATTTGCAGTTGTAAGTGCAACAATGTTACTATTTGGAATTCTGGTTGGCAGCCTGCTATTCAGTAAATCATCTGGTGAAGAGTTAGCAACACAAAATGAAAACGAAAATCGGTTTGCCTCTTTGAGTGAAGAAATAAGTATTTCAAATCTGCGTTTCATCGATTCGGATGCTTCCGATGGTGAAGTTGAATTTACTTTTCAAGCATCAAGGCCTGTCCGTCTCAGAGGCAAAGTAAACGATCCACAGATTCAAAGTGTGCTTACTTATGCAATGCTCAATGAACAGAATCCGGGTTCAAGATTAAATTCAATTAATGCAATGGATACAGAATTTCCTACGCAATATGATCAGGATGTTAAGGAAGCGCTAGTAACTGTTGTGATGTCAGATAAAAATCCAGGCGTACGAAGAGAAGCTTTAAAACTTATGAGCAAATTTCCTTACGATGAAAGTATAAAGCAGGCACTTTTATATGTAATTACTAATGACACTGTTTCAGGTTTGAGGATTGAAGCCTTGAACTCAATCATCGCAGCAGGAAGCAGGGGTTATAAACTTAATAACGAGGAGCTAAATCTATTTCGACAGCAAATGCAGGATGATGAGAATCCTTATATAAAATTACGTTCCAAATCAATATTACAGGAGTACAACTAAAATGAAATCACATACATTCACATACGCAACTCTTCTTATTTTACTTTGTTTTGGATTTACACTTACAAGTCTAAGTCAAACAAAAAAAGAAGCTAAGTTTAAAGTTTCAAGCGGAGATTTGCTTGAAGTTTCAATCAGACAAGGAAATATTAATTTAACCACTGGCTCTAGTAATGAAGTGACTATTGTTGCTAAAAACTTACTTGAGAGCGAGCGAAGTCTTTTAACGATGGAGCAAAAATCCGGAAAGATTGAAGTAAAGTTTAAAGGAGAGGATTCAGATAACTTTGAACTTGAATTAACAATACCTGCTTCAATGAATCTTGATCTTTCTACGGGTGGTGGAAATATGTCAGTGAAGGGTGATTTGAAAGGCACAGTTGATGCAAGCACCGGTGGCGGGAATATCACTGCAGGAAATATTTTTGGTAAAACAGATTTTTCCACTGCCGGCGGAAATATCTCAGTTGGAGATATAAGTGGCGATGCTGATTTGGCTTCAGCAGGTGGTGATATGAAAGCAGGTTCAATAAATGGTAATGCAGAAATAAGTACTGCTGGCGGAAATATTTCGGTAACATCAGTCAATAAATTGGCAGAGTTATCAACTGCTGGTGGAAATATTACAATTGACAAAGTTGGTGGTAAAATTGATGCCTCAACAGCTGGCGGTAATGTTACCGTGGGAGAAGTTTATGGAAGTGCGGAAATATCTACAGCCGGTGGAAATATAAATCTTGAGAGTGCCGGTGGAGAGGTTGAAGCATCAACTGCAGCCGGAAATATTAGTTTGAAAAATATTAAAGGTGCGGTCGATGCTAGCACCGCAGCGGGGAACATTTACGCTGAACTTTATGCCGAAAGTAATATGCAGAGTGAATTGAGTAGCGCTATTGGTAACGTTACTCTAAAAATTCCCGGAAGTGCAAAAGTTACAATCATTGCAACTCTCTCAATTAGTGCCTGGGGCGGTAGTGATGATGCTCTTGAGCATATCAAGTCTGATTTTGCTCAAACCACAGTAGATATAAGAGGAGACAAAAGACAGGTTGAAGTTATTTATAAATTAAACGGAGGCGGACCAACGATTGAATTAAATGCTGCTATGGGCGAGATTGAAATAAGAAAACTCAAATAAGGTAGACTTTATCCTTAAGCTGAACCGCTTATAAAAATAGTCAAGATAATTGTTATGATAATTATGAAATTTGGTTATCAAGATTATTAGAGAACCGCCAACCAGCGGTTCTTCTTATTACTTATGCAAGAGAAATGAGTGTATGAAAAAAATTTTACTCTTTTCAATTCAAATCCTGCTTTATTCATACCTGATGTATGGCAATTCCGATTCATTATCCATTAGAAATAATGATGTTGTTATACAAGCAATAAAAATAATTCAAACTGTAACTATTGATGGGAAAGTAGATGAATCAGTCTGGATTA
>JAOTUT010000138.1 GCA_029863735.1 Ignavibacteria bacterium | reverse complement strand
AACTTCACCAAACCATATTTCAGTTGAATCTGCACCAGCACCGTTAGTCCAGGTTAATGTATTTCCAGTAATTGGTATATCAATTGCATTAGCTGCAGGACTTGGATTGTCCGGGGGATCTATAGGACATGGAGGGCCGAACTCTACTCTTGCCATCCAACCCTGTGCATTTCCAGTCCGTTCATCCATCCAATACGGATAAGCAACATCATTGTATGCAGCAACCCCGATATAATCTCCTGCATAATTTCCAGAGAATCCTGAAATAGGATCCAGTACAAATGCCTGATCACTCACAACAAAATTGGTGAAGGTTGCTCCTCCATTAAATGAGCTTGCCATAAATACTTCTGCCTGTGAGTTCGGAACGTTACGACTGTCATAAAATACAAGTATTACCTGACCGGTTGCCTGGTCTACTGTAATCCATGGAAGTATTTGATCTTTGGCGTTGTTTAAAGGGTCATCATTTACACGAACAGGTGATGACCAGGTTGCACCTTCATCTGTTGATTTAACCATCACCACATCAGGATCATTTCCTGCAGGAGAAACACCTCTTTGTGTCCAACAAATGTATATCGTACCATTTTCAGGACCTCCTGATCTGTCAACTGCCATAGATGGAAAAGAGTTACATCTGATTCCTTTTCCTCCCGTTAGCGAAGTTGTTCTTATTCCAAAGTTTGTTTGTTGATAAACATACATCGGAGCTGTCCAGGTTCCACCACCATCAGTTGATTTTGCGAATCCGATTCCATCTTCACCGGTTGTTACACTTCCATCTATATAAACAGTCCAAGTTGCATAAACCTCACCATTTGGTCCGGTTTGAACATTTGCACCTTGATTTAAATAAGAGGAAAGTGCGTTACTCAAATTGATTGAAGATGACCAGTTCTGACCAAAGTTTGTGGAATATCTTAAAACTGCATCATAGTTGTTAGCACCACCGAAATCTGTCCAGACACAATATGAGCTGTTCACATATGGACTGCTTGGTGTCTTGTCAACCATAAAATGATTTTTGTCCGCAAGGCTCCCGGGATTTGGGGCAACGGTATGTGTAGTCCAGCTTACACCATTATTAGTCGATACTGCAACTCCCTGCCCAAGACTATTAGAAATATAATTTTCATATAGTCTTCCATCGATACCAATAACTGAAACAGGGTCACCAGAGTTTGAACCGAATGGAGGTTGGTCGAACCCCGTCCAGGTAGATGATCCATCCAATGACCAGTAGACACCTGTTCCGTAGATCGTGCTCACTGGCCAATTGGAAGCATTTGCTGAACTAAAAACAATATTGTTATTTGCGGGATGAACATCTACACTCATCTCTGATTGTGTTGTATTTGTAGTAGGATGTGGTCTGAAATTTGGATAGACAGTAACTCCTCTACCAAGATCGTAAAATCTTGGGGTTTGTTCTGCAGGCACCCAATTGGGTGATTCAGCTTTTATTGGGCCATTTGGATCTATATTTACAATAGACCAAATATTCCCATCCCATGATTGACCCTGGGCGAATATGTTTCCTGCACACATCAGTAAAATGATAGTTAAGAATAAAGTTGTTAGTTTATTCATCATTTCTCCACTTTAATTTATTGATAAATTAAATAATAATTTGATTTTTTTTTGATTGAAGTGATATGAAATATCACTGATTATAATCTTTTCAAAGTTAAGAAATTCTTTTGCAAAAAAAGCAATGTTGGGAATTTATTTTTATTTAAAATAAAAAAGCCCCGAAAAATCGGGGCTTTAATTATATTAAGTTTTCTCAGTTGAGATTTCTTATGTTATTTCAACAGCATCAACTTCTTAGCTGAGACGAAGTTTCCTGCTTCTATCCCGTAAACATATACTCCACTCGACAGTTTGTTTGCGTTGAAGTTTACTTCATACCTGCCTGCTTTTTGTGTAGTGTTTACTATCGCTGCTACTTCTTCTCCAAGCATATTGTATACTGCCAGCTTCACAAATCCATCTTCTGCTATTGAGTATTTTATTGTTGTACTCGGGTTAAATGGATTCGGATAATTCTGCTCTAATGCATATTCTGCAGGAATCGAAACTTCGGCTTCAACAGCATCGGAATATTCAAAAGATCCATCGTAGTCAATCTGTTTTAATCTATAAGTATATGTTCCGGCATCTAATTTGGAATCTGTAAATGAATATGCTTTTGGCTCAGTTGTAGTACCGAATCCTGCTACATATCCTATCTGTTCAAATGTACCAGAGGCATTCAATTTCTCAACCTGGAATCCCTGGTTGTTGGTTTCTGTTGCTGTACTCCAGTTTAATTTAACTTCATCCTTAGCCACGTTTGCTGTAAACGAAGTTAATTCAACCGGCACTACATATTGATAAATGACTTCCAAGTACGGTACATTTGTCTGCGCCCATCCGTCAAATTCAATATAATAGGTTGCACTATTATCCCTTGAATCCATACCGCAAGCAAACCAACCCTGAGATAATGAGCCTTGTAAATCGGTTAAAATACTAGAAACAGGTACCCAGCTATGCCAGCCTGTTGTGAAACTGCTGGATTCATTTGAATAAATGTAAGCTGTTCCCGAACCCGAATTCGCATTAACAAAAGAATGTATTACGGAGGCAGCATCAACTCTGGGATCAATTGTTCCCATAGGAGTCAAACTCCAATATGGCCAATTGGTTGCATTCACATAACCGAAGAATTCTGCAGAAGTAAAAATAGTTCCAGAAGGAAAACCGGAGACGTCGAATACAATCCAACCGTCTTCCGTATTAAATCCACGTACTTCACTTGTATCGGTTTTTGCAGAGCTAGTTGTAGTTCCTGTCCAGTAAGTTCCATTACCTGGATAAATCTTCATAGTGTCGATAACAAGGTTAGGATCCTGCATTGTCGTAAATGTCCAGCTTGTCCCATATGTCGTGCAAGAACCATTGCTTCCGTCAACTCTCCAACCATAAGTTGTGTTATACTGAAGAGGCGCTGGTATAGAATAAGAAGTTACTGGAGCACCACTATATACACTCGAACCATCAAAAAATACCTCAATTGAAGTCGCGCCTGCACCGTTCGTCCAGGTAATTTGAGGTAAATTTATACTAACGCCGGTAGTTCCACTCGCTGGATTTGGATTTGAAGCTTGAGCTACTGGACATGGAGGACCCGTTGGTATAAATTCATAGTAGCAATTAGGATCTTTACGAGGTGCACCACCCGAAAGATCGTCCCGGTTATCAGACCAAACAACATGGAAACCTGTTGGTGTGGCTGCGACATGATTATAATCTCCCATATAAACAGAATTAACTACAGCATCACGACCAAATTCCGGCAATGAAGCAACATCACTAATAGCAGTGCTTGGACTAAATGTCACTGTTGAACCAGAGATTGTTCCTAAACGTCCATAATATTTAAATAAATTATTATTTGCTGTATCCTCCTGACGACTATAATAAAAAATTCCAATATTAAGTCCATCCGGAGTTACTCCAACGGTTGGCATCCATTGGTCTGTTGTTGTCGCGTCATCGTTTACTTTTGTGGGGGCAGTCCATGTAGTTCCTCCATCAGTTGACATCACCATAAAAACATCAGCTTTATCAGATCCTGTACCTTTATTAGCATAAGTAACATAGATGTGCCCACTAATAGGATTAACTGCTGCATGTGAAAATTCACTGCTACGGAAGCTAGAAGGAGTAGATGTTCCCTGTCTTATACCCGTCAAACCAAGGTCACCATTAACACCTCCAATTAATCCACTAACTACCGTCACCGCTGAACCAAAAGTTACTCCAAAATCTGTGGATTTGCGTACTAGTGTACTGCTTGATCCGTTATAATAAAAAGCATAGATTGAATGATCTGGACCGACTGAAACAAATGCACCCTGACCGCCAGAAAAAATATTTACACCTCCCGTGGGTCCGAATGTATTTCCATTATCAGTTGAGCGAAACATGTAAATACCAGGCGATCCGCCGAAGCGACGTGAGATCAAATAGACGTTACCATTACCAGAGCCACCAAAATTATCAACTGTAAGCCATTGTTTATCTTCAGATGAGCCGCCAGGTGTTCCATTAACTGGAGCCATCCATGTAAGACCATTATCGTCAGAACGGAAAACCTGAATAGTAGAATTTCCAAGTGTGGAGAAGTAAATCCTGCCTGTATTTTCATTTCGCCCCATAGCTGGATCACCAAAATCAGCTCCAGAGCTTGTTGGTAACGTACCACCATCAGTAAAGGATACACCTCCATCAGTCGAATAAGAGAAACCAGTAAAATGGTTACCGCCATTGTATGAACCTGAATCGTTAAAACCGATTAGTACATTAGAACCAAAAGCCACAATATCTGTTTCGCTTTGTGTAAAATAAGAAGTACCGGTGGTTCCATTGTTATTGTTTATTAGAGCATCTGGGGCTGCACTCTGATCAACAATATTTATTGGTGGTGGAACTATTTCAATTTTTTCTCTGATATTAGAGTTCCCATTATCACCCTGGTTAACTTGTCCTTGTAATCCGTCTTTAATTGAACGAACAGGCTCAACGTTTTCACTTTGTGCGAAAACTGTGCTAGTCAGGAAAAGTGCAAGAAAGAAAGTTGAGACATTCTTCATTAGTTCTCCATTTTTAATGAATGATTGGTTAATTATTGATTGAATTAAATCTATTTTCAATTTGTCTTAGATCGATTCCCGTTTAATAAATTAAATAGTAATAAAATTGGTGAAAAAGTGGCAAATGGAAACAGTAGGAAAAAATATTTTATTAATATCAATAGTTGATTTTTTTATTCTAAAATTAAATTGGGGCAAATTTAAGGAATTATTTTAATAAAATACTAATTTAATTACGACTTAATTAATTGGTCGGGATTCACGCCGACATTATGTTCGAATAAAATATTCTATTCCCACAGATAAATTAAAAATTAGCCCCGTGTAATCAGGGCTAACGAATATATTGTCGTAGGATTACTAGGAAATTAGTTTGATAGATTATTTAAGTATTTTTCACAAAGACTTTTACAAATAGAGTGTTTTATTTTCCCTCGATAACTTAAATGATATATCTAATAATATTATCAATTACCATACTAATTCTGATAGACCTATTACTTCTATTTTCTCTCAAAAGATTAAATATCAGAAGTAAAAACGAAAGCAACGAAGTAAATATTTCCATAGTCATTGCTGCAAAGAACGAAGCGGAAAATATTAATGAGTTAATAAATCAATTAAGAAAATTGGACTACCCACCTGAAATGTTTGAAGTAATTTTCGTTGACCATAGTTCAACCGATGGTACTTTGATTAAAATGAAAGAGCAAACAGCGTCTTTTAAAAATTTTTCAGTCA
>JAOTUT010000137.1 GCA_029863735.1 Ignavibacteria bacterium | reverse complement strand
TAATTGATATAAAGATTTGTCAGGCCATTATTACAGGCAACCCAGATGTTTCCACCATCAGTGCTACAAAATATTCCATCCTCAAAAGTTCCTGCGAATATATAACCTGTTGAACTTGATGCAAAAGTTAGGGTCACTTTTGGACCTTGTGGACCATTTCTTAAATCCCAAAAATTACCTTGCCCTAAACTTTGAACTGATGAAAGAAGATAACATATAAGAAGAATCAGCAGGATACGCATTATTTCCTCCGACTAAATTAATCTTGAAACTATTTATTATACGGCCAGCTAGCCATATAACTATTACTTATACTGCACGTAATTATTGACTAAGGTAGGTAGATATGCGTGCAGCTGCATATCTACGTTCCTGTTTCTTTGTTTTTTGCTTATAAAGCAAGTATTTAAAAATATCCTCTGCATATCTATCATCCTTATACAAAACCAGTTCCTGCTGGATAACTCACTGGTAATTAACAAACTGAACAGGAAAATCGAGATCAGCTTCCTTTACTTTTTGAATAACTAATTGCAGTTCGTCTTTTTTTGCGCCCTGCACTCTTATCTTTTCATCCATTATTTGCGTGTTGACTTTTAGTCCGAGGTCTTTAATCATCTTTGTAATTTTCTTTGCGTTATCTTTTGATATTCCACTCTGTAAAGAAATTTTCTGCTTCAGCCTTCCGCTGGCTGCAGGTTCGGGTTCATCCATTTTCATAACTTTTATAGACAAGCCCCGTTTAATAAATTTTGTTTGAAGAATATCAATTGACTGCTTGCGCGAGTAATCATCTTTTGTGTTGAGATTAATAATCTTGTCTTTTTTATTAAGCTCAAGTTCTGTTGCAGAATCTTTCAGATCATATCTTTGATGGATTTCTTTACTTGCCTGGTTAAGTGCGTTATCTACTTCCTGAAAATCAATTTCAGAAACAATATCGAATGATGAATTCTTTGCCATTTTTCCTCCAATTTTGATGGCAAATATAATTATTTCCGAACTTAGTGAATCCGAATATTGATGCTTTTCTAGATTT
This sequence comes from Ignavibacteria bacterium, assembly GCA_029863735.1. Next base: position 4,347 of record JAOTUT010000137.1, on the reverse strand, counting down.
GAATTAAGTTGCAACAGGACTAACAATAATAATTAAATTGATTTGAAGGTATCGAAATGGGTAAGGTTAAAAAAAGCTTAATAAAAATTGCAGCTGCTCAGGCAACTCCGGTTTTTCTAAATAAAGAAAAAACAGTTGAAAAAGCTTGTAAGTTAATTCGAAAAGCTGGAAAAGATGGTGCTAAACTAATTGTATTTCCTGAAGCATTCCTACCCGGATATCCTGATTGGGTGTGGGTTGTACCTAATAGTGAATCTAGAATTCTAAATGAGCTCTATGCTGAGTTAGTTCAAAATTCTATTACCATTCCCGATAAAATGACTGACAAACTATGCGATGCCGCACGTAAGGTTAAAATTAATGTTGTAATGGGGTTGAACGAAAGGAATGCAGAGTCAAGTAATTCCAGTTTGTTTAATACTTTATTGTTTATTGATGATAAAGGTAAGATCATCGGGAAACACCGTAAATTAATTCCAACTGGTGGCGAAAGATTAATTTGGGCACAGGGTGATGGTAATACTTTAAATGTTTTTAATACATCCATAGGAAAGGTCGGCGGACTAATTTGCTGGGAAAATTATATGCCCCTTGCACGGCAGGCTATGTACAATTGGGGTGCTCAAATTCTGGCAGCACCAACCTGGGATAAAAATGAAAAGTGGCTACAAAGTTTAAAACATATTGCTCGGGAGGGTAAACTTTTTGTTATCGGAAGTTGTATGGCAATAAAAATGAAAGATGTTCCTGATAGATATGAATTTAAAAAATTATACCCCGAAGGAAGAGAGTGGATTAATACCGGGAACAGTTGCATCATTGATCCGAATGGTGAGTTTATTGCGGGACCGACTGAAATGAAAGAAGAAATTCTTTATGCGAAAATTGATTTGAATGAAATAATTAAATCAAAAAGAATGTTTGATGCGGCTGGTCACTATTCGAGACCGGATGTTTTCGAATTTAAAGTGAATAAAAATGAATGAGCTTATCATTAGTCAAAAAATTTTTCCAGTGGTCGGGGGTGTGTTTAATTTATTTCGGCTTTAGCCTGGCTATCTTTAAATAGCTTCGAAACATCCAGAGAAAATTGAATTAAAAATTCCAACAGTTTTTCAGGAGTTTCAAAATTATTTTTTATTATCAGCTTCATTACATCGTTTTTCTGCTCAAACTTAACAGAATTTTTATGTTTCTCTAAAATGAATCTCATCAGCTCAACAAATTTATATTTGTAATAATCTTCTTTCTGCCCTTTTGGTAACAATACTGTCACAATATTTTTTTTCATAATTATTCTTTCAAACAAAGCATAAGAAGAATAGTTCTTTAATGTTGCAATCATCAGAAGCCTTTTTACCAGACCTGGAATTGGCCCAAAGCGGTCTTCCATCTCTTCTCTCAATTCATCAAGTTCTTCCAGTTTTTTAATCGAATATAATGCAGTATAAAAACTCAGCCTGTCCATCTGTTCGGGCATATAAGCTTCAGGTATTCCAATTTCAAAATATGCATCTAGTGTTGGTTCCGTTCTGTCTTCCTGCTTCGGCAACGTTTTGAAAATTTCCTGATACTCCTGATACTTCAATTCCTCAACGGCTTCATCAATCATTTTAATGTAAAGATCAAAACCAATTTCATTTATGAATCCGGTTTGCTCTTTACCGAGAAGATTTCCGGCTCCACGAATTTCTAAATCACGCATCGAAAGATTAAAACCGGAACCTATTTCGGTATACTCTTCTATTGCCTGAAGCCTTCTCATTGCCTTCTTTGTTATTCCGCTTAATGATGGAATAATGAAATAAGCGTAAGCTTGTCGTGTAGACCTTCCTACTCTTCCTCGAAGTTGATGAAGCTCGGCTAATCCAAATCTGTCTGCTCTGTTAACTATTATTGTATTTACATTTGGAATATCAAGACCTGATTCTATAATTTTTGTTGAAAGAAGAACGTCGTATTTTCGACTTAGAAAACCGTGAATTACTTCCTCGAGCTGTGATGATTTCATTTGCCCGTGAGCGATTCCAATTTTAATGTCAGGAATATGTTTGTTCAGATAATCTGCAAGCTTACCTATCGATTCAACTCTGTCATGGACAAAATAAACCTGTCCTCCTCTTTTTATCTCTGTATAAATCCACTCCCTGATTTTACTGACATCAAAAGTTGAGACTGTTGTATATATCGGCTGTCTGTTTGGCGGCGGAGTTGCAATGATTGAAAGATCTCTTGCACCAAGCAGAGAAAGATTTAATGTTCGTGGAATTGGAGTAGCAGTTAGAGTTAAAGTATCAACATTTATTTTTATCTCACGTAGCTTCTCTTTTGCCTTTACACCAAAACGATGTTCTTCATCAATCATAAGCAATCCCAAATCTTTAAACTTAATGTCTTTCGATAGCAACCTGTGAGTTCCGATTACAACATCAACGTTTCCATCCACTAGATTTTTAAGTATTTCGGTTTGCTCTTTCTTTGTTTGAAATCTTGAAAGCGCCGCAACTTTCACAGGGAATTGAGTCAGCCTGTCTTTGAATGTATTAAAGTGTTGTTCAGCAAGAATTGTTGTCGGAACAAGTAATGCAACTTGCTTGCCATCCTGTACAGCTTTGAACGAAGCACGCACTGCAATTTCCGTTTTGCCAAAGCCGACATCACCGCAAACAAGACGATCCATAGGATTTGTAGCTTCCATATCCTGCATAACTTCGCTGGTTACTTTTTCCTGGTCGGGTGTATCTTCGTAGAAGAAAGATGCTTCTAATTCTTTCTGCCAGATTGAATCATCACTATACTGAAAACCTTTTGTAGCCTTCCGCTTCGCATAAAGTTCAATTAATTCTCTGGCAGCTTCTTTGATTTTCTTTTTTGTTTTGGTTTTTCTTCTTTCCCACTCCCCTGTTCCCAGAGTTGACAAAGTAGGTTTGAGGTTCTCATTCGATGAATATCTTTTTACAAGGTTTAGATAATTTAGGTTCACATAAACAACTCCGCCTTCATTATAAAGCAGCTTCATTGATTCCTGCTTTGCCTCACCGATAGTTATAGTTTTCAGTCCGGCATACTTCCCTACTCCATAAGTTTCATGAACTACATAGTCGCCATTTTTTATTGAAGCAAACGACTTTGATTTTGATTTACTGGACTTCCTTCGGGAGGAAATTTTAGTACGATATGGTTTATTAAAAACTTGATAATCAGTTAGAAGAAGAATTTTCTCTTCGTTATAAATAAATCCTTCTTTAATAGGCAGCGTCTCTAATCTGATTTTTCTTGATTCTATTAGCTCTGCAAGCTCTTCATTGAATTCAGAGAGTAGTTCAGTTAAACGGGATGTTTGGAGTTCATTTTCGGAAGTTAAAACAACCTCATAATTTTTTTCTGAATGCTCTTTTAGAACATGAAAAAGAATTTTATAATTTGAATTAATTGTAGGCGCTTGTGAGAAACCAAGTTCAATTCTGTCTGATGAAGACGAAATTTCTTCCTCGAGTATCCATCGAGTCCCCTCTTTATTTATTAGATTATTAAAGTTTAATTTGAACGAATCATTTTGTGATAAATCAACTTCCTCAATTTCTGGAAAATCATCACTTGAATTTATGGTCGTGTTCGGATCATTTGTCTTTTCAATTGGATTCTTTTCAGAAAAGATATGCTTTGCTTTGATGACTCTATTCTGAATTTCAAATGTGGATGCTAGAATTACTGGATTCTCAAGATAGTCAAAGATATCAGAGCTTACTTCTTCCTTTTGATCGAATGCACCCGCTAGCGAAACTGTATCTAGCTTATCAATTGAACGTTGACTTTCCGGATCAAAGTAACGGATTGATTCAAGAAAATCTCCATCGAATTCCACTCTGGCGGGACTATTTTCACTATAAGACCAGAAATCAATAATTGAACCTCTCACAGAAAATTCACCGGGTGCTTCTACAAACTGATCTCTTTGATAGCTGAGCAAGTTTAAATACTCAATCAGTTCATCATATTTGATTTTACCACCAGTTTGAATAAGAGTTGTGGTTTTTTCAATATGCTCTTGTGATGGAAGTTTGAGTGATAACAACTCATATGTAGATACGAGAACAAATTTATTCTGTCTTGAAATTTTAGTTAGCTTTTCCTGAACTGCTTCGCGAGCGAAATCTTCTAAAATTATTAATTGCTCAGATACTCCGAGTAAACTTAGTTCGACAAAAATTTCCTCGGCGTTCTTTGATTCTGGCAAAAGGAGAACTATCTGGTTTTCTACATCATTAAGTTTAAGAACAAGAACTGATTTAGAAACACCATAAAGTGGTGAACAGAAAATTGGTTTACGTTGCTCAACTTCAGGAC
>JAOTUT010000136.1 GCA_029863735.1 Ignavibacteria bacterium | reverse complement strand
CAGCAGTTTGAACCCAAAATTGAGCAACAGTATTTTGAAGAGCAGTCAGAATTTATGGCGGCTTTCATCAGAATTATAGGAATTGTAATAACAATAATTTTTAGCGTTGGAGCTATGATTGGGGCAATGATTACAATGTATGCCGCAGTTGCCAACCGCACCGTTGAAGTCGGAACTCTCCGTGCACTTGGTTTCAAAAGAAGAAGCATCCTTGTAGTATTTCTGATTGAGTCACTGGTAATTGCAATAACCGGAGGTGTTATCGGAATTTTTCTTGCTTCATTCCTGCAGTTCTTTAATATATCCACATTAAATTTCCAATCATTTTCTGAGCTTGCATTTAGCTTTAGTCTTTCACCATCAATTATTGTAACGTCGCTCATATTTGCATTAATAATGGGAATAATCGGTGGCTTCCTACCTTCTGTTCGCGCATCACGATTGAAAATTGTAAATGCATTGAGGGCTGTTTAGCATTTTTTAATGATTTTTGTATTGTACCAAGGCGATCTCAGAATCGCCTTTTTTAATTTATAGAATTTGATCTCGCCCTTCTCATTTTAATTTCTTAAGTTTCAACTGTCAGTCTGAGCGGAGTCGAAGACTGACGGTTAAGAACGTTGTCACACTTCGACTGGCTCAGTCTGACAAAGGGCTTGTCATTCTGAGGGAATGAAATGACCGAAGAATCTTAAGTCGTTAGCGAAAGACTCTTCTCCCGCTAAGGCGGGATCAGAGTGACCATTGAAATGTCATTCTGAACCCCGATAAATCGGGGTGAACCTGCCTGCTGGCAGGCAGGGAATCTCAAATTAACAAAGTAAAAAACTATGAAAATGAAAAACAAAATTTATAACATAGTTTTACTAACCATTATTCTGCTTACAGCTTATTGCTCACCGCTTAACGCTACCGTAAGGTTCGTTAGCAAAACCGGCAACAGCATACCACCTTACTTAACCTGGGAGACAGCAAGTGATTCAATTCAAAAATGTATAAATATCTGTGTTTTTGGCGATACCATTTACGTAGCCAACGGAGTTTATGAAGAGCAGATTGTGATGATACCGGGGTTGTCGCTTATTGGAGCAGGAGCAGACAGTTGTGAAATTAATACTCAGCCGTTTGCAACTACGATGAGTTATAGATCGGTGATTGTTAATGATACTTGTCTTTTTAAAGGATTTAAAATAGTCGTCGCAAATAATTCTAATCTTGGCGGTGGGATTGCGGGTACTGCAATAAACAGCTTAATCACAGAAAACAGAATAGCAGAAGCAAAATACGGGATATCAAATGGTTCCAATGCAACTATATATAAAAATATGATTTATAATATTTCTACTGGAATGGACCTTGTAAATTCAAATGCTTTAGTAAGAAATAATTCTATTTATACTGATCCAAATTCTCAAGCGGTTCTTGTACAAGGTATTCAGATAGAAGCATTTTACAACAACTACATGCCCTTAATTGACTCTAATTATATTAAAGCGGGCCGTGGAAATGGCATTCGTAAAAATATTGGAGCAAGACCAGCAATAAAAAATAATGTGATTGAATTTATACAGTACGGTGCTGATGCAATTTTTTTAGGTAACTCAGATACTGCCAATGTTTATAATAACCTGATCATTATAGGGACTGGTTATGGGGGAATTTATAATATCAGCTTATTGAATACAAAACTATTTAACAATTATATAGTTGGTAATCCCGGTGCTTATGGGATTCGTCCTGGACCAAACGATGAGGTAAAAAATAATGTAGTTAAAGATGCAAACAGAGGAATAGAAGTAGGAGACCAAAATACAATTGTAAATTACAATAACGCATGGAATAATATAATAAATTATTATGGTTTTACTCCTGACACAACAAACCTCTCAGTTGATCCGATGATTGTAAATGATGACACAACTCAGGGAGAACTGGATTTTCATCTTCAGGCATATTCATCACTGATTGATGCAGGTGACCCAAATATTCTTGACAGAGACGGCAGCAGAAGTGATATAGGTCTTTATGGAGGTCCTTACGGCTGGACTTATACATACAATGATTTAGCTCCACGACCACCTCATAATGTTATTGCAGTTGTTGAGGAAGGATTTGTAAGACTAACCTGGAATAAAAACACAGAAGCAGATTTTTCGCATTACAGGATTTATAGGGATACACTTACGATAGTTATTTACGATTCATCAAAGATTGTAGGAGAAACACCGGATACTGTGTTTTATGACCAGCTTCCTCCAGTAAACGGAGAAACAAGATTTTATTATTTGATTACAGCATTCGATAACCAGGGAAATCAATCCTATCCAAGCGAAGAAATAGTTGTATTGGTAACAGGAATGTCAGAATATCCACCAAAGGGTTATGATGGTTACAGATTGCTGAGTAATTATCCGAATCCATTTAATCCTTCAACAGTAATTCCGTACAGACTGAAAAAAGGAGGCTATGTAAAACTTTACGTTTATGATGTAAAAGGAGAGTTGGTGAGAGTGCTGGTAAACCAGTGGCAGGAAAAAGGATATTACGAAGTATTGTTTCATCCAAATTCAGCAGAGAGAAGTAGAGCAAACAGTTTTGAAGTCCCGATGGGAAAAACATACAGCGACATTGCAACAGGAGTTTACCTTTATATGATCCACGTTTACAATGACAGGAGCATTCTCCTGTGTTCAGCGATTCAGGTAAGATGATTTTGTTAAAATAAAAAAATAATTAATCCCCTCCTCATTTATGAGGAGGGGTGTCCCGATTTATCGGGACGGGGTGGTGTGAATAATAAACAAATGTTTTAAGATAACTTTTCTCCCTCCACCCCTTCCCAAAACAAATGCAGATCCTGAAATGATCCCGTATCAAGTACGGGACAGGATTCAGGATGACCTTCGGTCAGTTCGGGACAAGCTCTCAGGCAGGAGGGGAAAAACCATTTTTTAGACTGGTAAAATTCAAGTGTATAAACAGAATTAAGTTTACTATATATTTGAAGCCGTAATTTATTATTCATTTTATACGGCAAATGCGGGTAAAAATACTTCCCATTCTTTTTTATGTTGTTTTAGTTCTTCCAATCATTCCAAACGGACTAATCAATGGCCAGCAATCCGGTAACCTCCGTGGATTCGTAACCGATTCTACAAACGGTGAGGCACTCGTTTTCTGTAATGTATTACTAAAAGAGATAAACGCCGGCGCTTCAACTAATGAAAGGGGACTGTATCTAATTAAATCAATTCAATCAGGAAAAGAGTATGAGGTTACTGTTTCTTATGTTGGGTATAAAACTAAGGTTCTCAATGTGTTTATTAAGCCCGAAGTAGTCACTCAACTTGATGTTCAGCTAATACCGTTGAGTGTTGAATTACAGACAATTGAAAAAGTTGGTGAAAAAATAATTCGTGGGAATACTACCGACATAAGCCTTGAAAGAATTTCAGTAAAGGAAATTGAGATACTTCCAAAAGGAGTAGAGACAGATATTTTCCGTACGCTTCAAAATATCCCCGGAGTAAGCACAACAGGTGATGTTACAGCAAAATTTTATGTCCGGGGTGGAAGCGGGGACCAAAATCAAATTTTATTAAATGGAGTTGAGATTTATAATCCATTCCATTCGCTTGGACTATTCAGTGTAATCGATCCGGATATGATTAACAGCATTGAATTTTATAAAGGCGGTTTCACTTCAGAATACAGCGGCAGGGTTTCTTCTGTTATGGATGTTGTTTCAAAAGATGGAAATAAAAACAGGATTGGTTTCAAAGGAGGTCTCAGTTTTTTAACTGCAAAAGGATTGCTTGAAGGTCCCATCCCGAATGGCTCATTTATGATCACAGGAAGAATGAGTTATAATAATGACATATTACAGAAATTCTTTAATGAGGAAACAATTCCCATCGATTTTTATGATCTCTCATTCAAGTTAAACTATTCCAGTGAGGATATTTTTGAAAATGCGAAGTTCGCAGTCTTCGGATTTTTATCAAATGATAATGTTGACTATCAGGACCCGCTTCGTGAACAGTTTAAATGGAACAACAGTCTTTTCGGATTTGAATGGCTGCAGATCTATGATGTTCCATTATTCTCCCGGCTTGGAATATCACTCAGCTCTTTTGAAGGTGAAGTCATTCCTAACCTTAGCAGTATTAAACCTCGCGATAATGAAGTTAAAGATTTTACAATCACATTCGATATGAATGTTGTTTATGATAATCGTGATGAAATAGGATTGGGATTGAAGTTAAAAACAGTCGATTCAAAATTCAGTCAGACTAATTATGTAGGTGTTCAAAGTAATCTCGAAAAGTTTGCTGGTAATTTGAGTCTATATGGAAAATATAAATTCCTGCAATGGAAAAATTTCGGGTTGGATGCAGGAACAAGATTTAACGTTACAGGTTTAAGCAGTCAGGGTGGAGGTGTTTTTGAACCGCGAATTAGTATGACATATCGGTTTCTTCCTTCTGTTGCATTCAAAGCCGCCTGGGGAATCTACCAGCAGGAAATGTTAACTGTCTCAGATGAAAGTGAAATTATTTCGATCTTCGATCCCTGGATAATTACTCCCGATTATTTAAACCCTGCAAGATCAATTCATTATATAGCTGGATTTGAATTCGATGTAGCCAGGGGATTCCAGCTTTCTGTCGAAGGATATTATAAAATTATTCACTATATCCCGATAGTCAACGATCAAAAATTCACAGTTTCTGACCCGGATCTTTTATCAGGAACTGGTGAATCATATGGCTATGAATTCTCGGTAAATTACAGCGTCGACCCGATTAATGTTACAGCATCTTACGCTTTAAGTTGGGCTTATAAAGAAGTTGATGACTGGCTCTATTATCCTAAATATGATTCAAGGCATGCAGGAAATATTATTGTTGAATTTAATATCGGTAATGGCTGGATCGCCAGCTCGATCTGGAATTTTACATCGGGCTATCCTTTCACAGAGATGATTGGTTTTTATGATAAATATTTTCTTACAAACATTTACCAAACAGGACAGGGCAGTGGTGAGTTCAATCCTTACTCTTACCTTGGTGATAAAAACATTGGAAGACTCCCTGCATACCATCGTCTGGATTTGAGTCTGATAAAGCGTTTTAGCTTGTATTTGATTAACATAGAGCTCGGTGTGAGCGCAATAAATGTTTATGACAGGGCAAATATTTTTTACTTTGATCGTGACACAGGTGAAAAAGTAAATATGTTGCCTTTCCTGTTAACCGGAACTTTGAAGGTGGAACTATGAGATCTATCAAAGTCATATTATTTATTATGATTGGATTCGTTTTCATATCCTGTGAAGAAGATTTCAATCCTTATGGAGATTACTTTGAGCGGTTTGCTTTCACTTGT
>JAOTUT010000135.1 GCA_029863735.1 Ignavibacteria bacterium | reverse complement strand
ACCGGAACTTCACCACATTTTTCACAATGGATTATTGGTATTGGTGTGCCCCAATATCTCTGACGGGAAATTAGCCAATCTCGCAGACGATAATTGATTGTCGCTTTACCAATTCCTTTATCCTCGAGCCAACTATTTATTTCCTTTATTGCATCCTCAACAAAAAGTCCGTTGAGAAAATCGCTGTTGATTGCCGGACCATCACCCAAATATGCTTTTCCATCAAAATCCTCAGGAGGCTGCACTGTTCTGATAATTGGTAAATTAAACTTTTCCGCAAACTCCCAGTCACGTTCATCCTGTCCGGGGACAGCCATTATTGCACCTGTTCCGTACGTCAATAAAACGTAATCAGCAATCCAGATAGGAATTTTTTTATTGTTAACCGGGTTGATTGCAAACCCACCAGTGAATACTCCCGTCTTTTCTTTTACTGTTGATGTTCTCTCAATTTCGGTTAATGATTTAATTGATTCTTTGTATTCGTTAACTTTAGTTTTACCTTCGCTGGTTGTAAGTTTATCAACAAGAGGATGCTCAGGTGCAAGTACCATATAAGTTGCACCGAAGAGAGTGTCAGGTCTTGTAGTAAAAATTTTGATGATATCGTCAGTACCTTCTACTCTAAAATCAACTTCAGCACCAATGCTCTTGCCAATCCAGTTGCGCTGCATAAGCTTAGTTTTTTCCGGCCAGTTGATTGTGTCTAAACCATGAAGCAGTTCTTCAGCATAATCGGTTATTTTAAAGAACCATTGATAAAGATTCTTTTGAAATACTTCCGTTCCACATCTTTCACACTTACCATCGTGAACCTGCTCATTTGCAAGCACTGTCTGATCTTTCGGACACCAGTTTACCGGGGCTTTCTTTCTGTATGCTAATCCTTTTTTATAAAGCTGAAGAAAAAGCCATTGATTCCATTTGTAGTATTCTGGTGAGCAGGTCATCAGTTCAGCCTGCCAGTCATACATACATCCGATGTGCTTTAACTGCTCTTTGATGTCTTTGATATTTTTTATTGTGCTGTCCTGCGGATGAATTCCTGTTTGAATTGCATAATTTTCAGCAGGCAGTCCGAAAGCATCGTAACCCATTGGTTCGAAAACGTTGTAGCCTTTTAATCTTTTATAACGAGCCCACGAATCGGAAGGACCGTAGTGATACCAATGCCCGGTATGCAGCTTTGCACCTGATGGATAAATGAACATATTCAAGTGATAAAGTTTTTTATCTGAGTTTGAAAAGTCAGTTTTATAAACCTGCTTTTCTTCCCAGAATTTCTGCCATTTTGATTCTATTTCCGAGTGCGGATATCTCACTAATATTTAGTTTTTTGGTAAAAAATGTCCAAAGGACTTCTTCGAAGATAACAAATTTAGCCAAAAGGGGAGGGAATTCAAATAAGGAGTGAGAAGTAAAAAGCTAGAAGTGAGTCGTAAGTCAAAAGATTATTCGTAAATTATGTTAAATAAAATTTCAAAACTCCCGAAATCAAAATTTGGAGAAATAATATGAATTACTTATTTACAAAGTTGAGAATAGATAATCTGATCAAGTCAGTTGTCTTTCTGATTATAGTTTTTCTCATCTCACCAAATCTAATTTTTTCCCAAACAAACCAACAAAAGAAACACAATCCACCAGATCCGTCTCAACATCATGAAGTAAAGGATGATGATTATATCCCTGATTTAAGAGAAAGTCAGGGAAGATCACCTGCCTATACTTATTTAATGAGTAATATTACTACTCATCAGGTAAATGTTGACCTGAATGGACAGAACATTGTTGGAGATGCTGCAAATGAACCTTCAATTGCTGTTGATCCAACTGATCATAACAGGATTGCGATAGGATGGCGGCAGTTCAATACAATCAATAGTAATTTCCGCCAGGCTGGATGGGGTTTCACAACAAATGGTGGACAGACATGGACCTTCCCTGGTGTAATTGAGCCAGGTATATTCCGGTCTGATCCTGTACTAGATGCAGATAAAGATGGAAATTTTTATTATAACAGTCTAACAAATAGCCCTACATATTTGTGTGATGTATTTAAATCAAGCGATGGGGGATCCTCTTGGGATGGTGGAACTTTTGCACAGGGAGGAGACAAACAATGGATGACAATAGACAAAACCGACGGTCCCGGAACCGGACATAATTATTCCTTCTGGACTTCTAGTTACAGCGTCTGTTCTCCTGGTTTTTTTACTCGCTCGACTGATGGTGGTGGAAGTTTCGAAGATTGTATTACAATCCCCAATGACCCTTACTGGGGTACACTTACTGTCGGATCCAACGGAGAACTTTATGTTGGCGGATCAATCGGATTTGATTTCCAGGTTGCGAAATCTACAAATGCACAGATCTCTGGTCAAACAATAATCTGGGATATGAATACAGTTGTAGATCTGGATGGTTCTATTACAATAGGAATTGGACCTAATCCTGGTGGCCTCGGAGGCCAAACATCAATTGCAGTTGATACTTCCGGTGGTCCTTATCATGGCAATGTTTACTTATTATGCTCGGTTGATAGAGATTCTAATTCTGATCCATCAGATGTGATGTTTGCCCGCAGCACAAATGGAGGTGCTAACTGGAGTTCACCAATTAAAATTAATGATGATCCGGGTATTTCGGCATATCAATGGTTCGGTACGATGTCGGTTGCTCCAACCGGACGTATTGATGTAATATGGCTGGATACCCGTGATAATCCTGGAACTAATATTTCAGCTTTATATTACTCAAATTCTATGGACGGTGGAACAACCTGGTCGACAAATGAAAGACTTTCAGATTATTTCGATCCGCACGTTGGCTGGCCGCAACAGCAAAAGATGGGGGATTACTTCCATATGGTTTCCGACAACAACGGTGCAAATCTGGCATGGGCAGCTACATTTAATGGTGAACAGGATGTTTATTACAGTTATATCGCCGATACAACTATTGTTCCTGTAGAACTTTTGTCATTTTCAGCTTCTGTTGCAGCAAATGTTGTTACTCTTTCCTGGTCAACAGTAACAGAATTAAATAACCACGGATTTGAAATTGAGAGAAGCTCTGATAAATCAAACCTGCCTGACGGCGAAGCAGGTTGGAGAGTGATTGGTTTTAAAGTAGGTAAAGGAACAACATCGGAACAACAGCAGTACACTTATTCAGATATATTATCCGATGTAGAATCATTCAAACTTTATTACAGATTAAAACAAGTAGATTTTAATGGCAGTTTTGAATACTCAAACATTATAGAAGTTGAAATTGCTCCATCAGTATTTTCACTTTCACAAAACTATCCCAATCCGTTTAATCCGGCAACAATTATCAAGTATCAATTACCAATTAACAATTTTGTTTCAATAAATCTTTATGACGTGCTTGGGAATGAAGTTGCAACATTAGTAAATGAAGAAAAGCCAGCTGGAAGTTATGAAGTTGAATTCAACGCTTCCGAAATGGGAAGTGGGGTTTATTTTTACACGCTGAGAGCAGGTGAGTTTGTCCAAAGTAAAAAGATGCTGTTGTTAAAGTAAAACTTTTTCATAAATTAAAGCCCCGACTGCTCTGCCAGAGGCAGACAAGAGAAAACTAATATCACGGGTGGCACAATACCAGCTTTCTTTTTTGCAGCGAGGCTATTATAAAAACGGACAGCAACAATTTTTCTCTTCGATAACATAAAATCAGGGATTTATTTTTTCACACCATAAATTTAGTGCGTAAAAATCAAGTATCTTTTTATACATCAAGTTTCCATCAAAGGCGGAATCTTTCAACAGAATGAATTAAGTTTGATCAGTATATTCTAAAATTATTGGAAAGTCTATGGATTCTGTTTTTATAGATTACTTCTATCCAAAATCAATCTGTGTTGTGGGAGCTTCTTCAAAACCAAAATCCCTCGGCTATGAATTAACCAAATCCATTAAACAATACGGTTATACAGGAAAGCTTTTTCTTATAAATCCCAATTCTGATGAGATTTTAGGTTACAAATGTTATCCTACGATCGAGTCTGTTCAGGTAAAAATTGATCTGGCGATTATTATGGTTCCAAAACAGTTTGTTGAAGATTCTATTAATCAGCTTACGGACAAAGGAACGAGAGCATTAATTCTTATCACTGCAGGATTTAAAGAGACAGGAAAAGAAGGTGAGAAGGAAGAAAAAAGAATTCTTGAACTTGTTAAGCAATCAGGTGCAAGATTAGTCGGGCCAAACTGTATGGGAATAATAAACTCTCTTCCTGAAATTAAAATGAATTCAACATTTGTGGCCGAAGAACCGCGCAATGGAAAAATGGCATTCTGCTCTCAAAGCGGTGCAATTGGTGCAGCAGTTTTAAACTCATTGCGAGAAACTGATATAAGGTTTTCTCAATTCATCAGTGTTGGCAACAAAGCTGATGTAACAGAAAATGATCTTCTTGAATTCTGGGAAATGGATAAAAATGTAAGTGTGATCTCTTACTATCTCGAAAGCTTTGAAGCCGGAGAAGAATTTATTAAATATTTTATTGAAGAGAAGATTTCAAAACCTGTCATAATTTTAAAAGGTGGAAGGACGTCGAGTGGAATTAAAGCTGCTTCATCGCATACGGGTGCTTTGGGAAGCAGAGATAAAGTTGTGAATGCATTAATGAAACAATTCGGAATTATTCGTGCTGATGATTTGAATGATATGTTCAATACTGCAAAAGGATTTGAAGATTTCCCTATGCCAAAGGGAAACGGAGTAGCAGTTGTTACAAATGCCGGTGGACCAGCAATACTCACCGTTGATACTCTTGAGAGAAACAATTTGAATTTGGCAGATCCCAGTACTGAAACAAAATCAAAGCTTAGGGAAATTGTTCATCCACCGGGAAGTGTAAATAATCCCGTTGATCTTCTTCCGGGCGGAACAGCAGAGCAGTTCAAACAGGTGAATGAAATTTTGATTGCAGATAATGATGTTGATGCGGTGATTTCAGTTTTTGTTGAGCCGATTATGGTTCCTGCAATGCCTGTGATTGAAGGTATTAATGAAATCAAAAATAATAAGCCGATTTTTCAAGTTGTAATTCCGTTGCCTGAATTTTGGGATAAGTACAGAAAAGAATCAAAAACGAAACGATCATTATTCCGGAGACCGGAAGATCCTGCAGTTGTAATTGGCAATATGTTGAAGTTCAAAAATAAGCCTGATAATAAAAATAGACTTCAATCCAAAGCAATTAAATCTAAAGAAGTCAAATTGCAGAAAAATAAATTTCTGTCGCAAGATGAAGTAGTAAAAATTTCAGGACACTACAATCTACCAATCATTAAAACACAACTTTTGAAATATGATGAATTGAAAACCGCCGACTTGAAATATCCTGTCGTGCTGAAAGCCGTTGGTGAAAAAATTATTCATAAGTCAGAA
>JAOTUT010000134.1 GCA_029863735.1 Ignavibacteria bacterium | reverse complement strand
AAATTCCAGAGATGCTGATTAAATTTAATTTTGCACTGACATAAATGCCGGCGATAAGCAGTGTGATGATAACACCTGCTGTAACAATTAAATTCTTACTTCTTATCATTTTTTAATCTTCCAATTATTTTTTTGTTCTGAAATAAATTCTCTTAACGGTTCAATATGTCTAATAAATATAATAATTAACACTGCTGTGCTTATTAGCATTAAAGCAGAAATACTTTCAGGTTGAGGATAAGCATACTTCACAGCAATCTTTGAAGTTCCAAACAGCACTAACACAGCAAAAATTGTTGAGCTAATATTAGCAAATATGATACCCTTTCTCATCATATAAAATATTACCCAAAGAACAGCCCATACTCCTAAAAGAAAAGGGAATAAAAAAGCAGCTCCACCAGCGGCAGTAGATAGTCCACGTCCTCCTTTGAAATTTAACCACGGATTGTAGCAATGGCTGAAAACTGCAAACAATAATGATATCGCCGGGTAAATGAATTGATCAGGGAAGAGAAATGCAGGGATAAGCACACTTGCTGCTCCTTTTAGAAAATCAACAAGGAAAACCGAGTAGCCGATTACTTTCGATTTGCTAATTTCAAAAGAATTCATAGCTCCAACATTACCCGAACCTTCCTTAGTAATATCAATTCCTTTCGCTTTTTTCATAAAAATATAAGCAGAAG
Organism: Ignavibacteria bacterium; assembly: GCA_029863735.1. The sequence continues at coordinate 4,738 of JAOTUT010000134.1, read as the reverse complement.
GAAAGGAGCCAAGTAAATAACCAATTATTGAGCTTAAAAGGTATTCCATAAATATTAAGTGATTGACTGGAGAAATTTAATGATTTTTATGGAAGAATTTTTAGATTAGATGAAAGATTGAAAGTAGTAGTTACGGTCGGATTCGTCCGCCAAATGGCGGATTGCAGATTTTTGTAGATAATTTATTAAGTTGTTTGAGGCGGCGGTCGGATTCGAACCGACGAATAAAGGTTTTGCAGACCTTCGCCTTGGACCACTTGGCAACGCCGCCAAAAAAGAATCCCGACTTAATCGGGATTTAGAGCGGGAAACGGGACTCGAACCCGCGACATCAACCTTGGCAAGGTTGCGCTCTACCAACTGAGCTATTCCCGCATTAAATCAACTTAAAAAAAACAATTTAAGAACTCAAATTCGGGGAACAAATATAATATTGGTATTCCTTCGAATCAAATAATTATTTAACTCAAAAAAAGAGTCCGGCAGTTGCCGGACTCTCAAAAACAAATCAGATGAATTAAGAAATTACTTGAGTAACATCATTTTCATTGTCTGAATAGAATTTGCTGATTGCAGTTTGTATAGATAAACACCACTTGGTAAATTTGAAGCATTAAATGAAACTTCAAAGATTCCTGACTGACTCAAACCATCTACTAAAACTGCAACTTCTTCACCAACAGTGTTGAAAACTGAAAGTCTGATATTACCAGTTTCCGGAACGCTATACTTAATGTTAGTTGACGGGTTAAATGGATTCGGATAATTTTGTTCTAAATTGAATGTTAATGGACCGCTTACGTTAACTTCAATTTCGCCGAAGTATTCATATGTTCCATTGAAGTCAATTTGTTTAAGTCTGTAAAAATAAACTCCATTTTCTACCGTCTGGTCTGTGTAATTATAGTTCTGTGGTTCGGTAGTTGTTCCGGCACCATTTACAAAACCAATTGTAAAATAAACACCGTTCTCATCTCTTCTTTCAATTTCAAACATATGATTGTTTGTTTCAGTTGCAGTGGACCAGTTAAGAACAACATTTCCGTCGTTTGTAACATTAGCTGTAAATGAAGTCAATTCAACAGGAATTATCATATCAATCAGCTCATAATCATCAAAATAAGCTTCGTCAGCTGTAGTTTGGAGCGGACCATAAAAATCATTTCCGTCTAATTTAAGAGGACATCCCGCTCCAAAAGGTCCGAGTGTATATTGCCAGGTATAAACCTGAACACCATTTATCCACAATTCAGCTAAATCACTGTTTAAATCGGCAATAGTTGAGACTTGAAACCACGTATCATTCGGATAAGTGAATGTTGCAGCGCTTGCACCACCAGCATCAAGCCTTCCGGTACCCCCTACATCGAAATATGATTGCGAAGCCCAGACTGAAGCACCTCCGGCAAAATCTGCCAGTGTATTGAAGTAACCTCCTTTACCGGTTGGGATGTACATTTGGAATCTCATTTCCCATTTGCCCGAAGTTAAATCATTTAGCGGTTTTACAAAGTCATTAAGTGGAACTATAACAAAAGATTTTGTTCCACTGAAGGCAAAGTTTGTGGATACCACTGCATCTTCAGGACCACAAGGTGCAAGTGTCCATGTTGTCCAGTCTATAGGATTCTGGCAAGCGACTTGCTGACCAGCAATGTATGATTCAAAATCATCCGAAAATACCACTGCCTGTGGTAATATGAGAGCCGAAAGAAAAATAACCAGAGATATTGTAAGCAAAAATTGTTTCATTGTACCTCCAATGTTTGTTTTTAATAATTTATGATTTAATAGAACCAATTGAGATTAAATTGATTTTCTTGTAAAATTATTTCGAATTTACTATTGATTTTATACCGACCTATTAAACTTTGTTCTGAACGCTACCCTTATAATAATAAATTTCATAATTAAAAGAAATAGTTATTAGAAAATTTATTGTTGAGATTGTATAAAAATAATAAAGTCCGGCAATTGCCGGACTTTATTAAGAATAGCGATGACCAAAGCTTATTACTTGAGTAACATCATCTTCTTTGTTTGAACAGAATTTGCTGATTGCAGTTTGTATAGATAAACACCGGATGAAAGATTTGAAGCATCAAATGTTACTTCAAATGTTCCAGCCTGGCTGAATCCATTTACTAATACTGCAACTTCTTCACCAACTAAATTATAAACAGAAAGTTTAACGTTTCCAGATTCTGGTACGCTGAACTTAATGTTTGTTGATGGGTTGAATGGGTTCGGATAATTCTGTGCTAAGTCAAATGTTAATGGAGCGGTTACATCAACTTCAACTTCGTCCGAATAAGCGTATGTTCCGTTAAAGTCCATTTGTTTTAGTCTGTAGTAATTTATTCCCTGATCAGCTGTCTTGTCAATAAAGCTATAGTTTCTTGTTTCGGTTACTGTTCCAGCTCCCTCAACAAAACCAATAGTTCTGAATTCAGAAGATTCCATTCTTCTTTCAATTTCAAAACCCTGGTTATTAAGTTCAGTAGCAGTTTGCCAATTAAGAACAACCTGACCAAGATTATTAACGTTACCTGTGAATGATGTTAACTCAACAGGAATGATTGGAGGCATCGCATCACCGAAATAGTAATTGTCCATATACATTTCATCGGTTGCTGTTGCACCAAAGAAATCATTAGCATCAATTCGGTTTGTAATTGTTCCGCCTCTTGTCCAATCCCATGTTGCAACCATTGTTAGATTTGATGGATTTGTGCCGATCCAAAACTCAGCAGGACTTGCTGGCGAGTCCAAATCTACAATTAAAACAACCTGATTCCAGGTATTTTCTACCCAGGTGAAGTTTGTTGTAACATCTGCAAGTAAACGACCGCCACCGCCAACATCAAAGTAGCATTCTACAGCCCATTGGTTCGGATTTGGAGCAAAACCAGACATTTGATTAAAATAACCAGCATTACCAGTTGGAATATAGAATAAGAAACTCATATACCATTGACCAGTCGTCAACGAGCCGTGCAATCTTACTAAATCATTGTTCTGAACAATAACACAAGAGTTTGCACCGCTATATGCGTAATTTGTGGAGATATAAGGATCTACTACGAGGTCACATGGAAGAGCTGGTGGCCAGGTTGTCCAGTCAGTTGGATTTTGGCAAGCGAGCTGCTGCCCAGCTACGTATGAATCAAAGTTATCTGTAAATGTAGTGCCGCCGCCAACAACGCTTCCCATTAAAATAAATGGAGCACCATTTGGTTGAGTACCGTTTAAAGCAGGTTGAAATACTCCGGCAATACTTTGCAATGCATCACCTGTAACCGCAACACCAAGTTCAGTTACTGGTGGACACCACGGACCAGATGTTAAAGTTCCGTTACTCTGCCAATGGACCCAATAAGTACCTTCTGAAAGAGTTGTTCCAATAGTTGATGTTTGCACCATTATAGCTCTGTTACTAGCCATTGGGTCTGTTTCGGTTGTTCTATAAATATTACTCCAGATTGTGTTGGTCATAATATTAGTCGTATGATCTCCCCAAATAACTGTGCCGGTCGTCATTGGGTCACCATCCCAAATTTGCGCTCTAACTTCGGTAATTGTAGATGTTGTTGGAGCACCTGTTTGATAAGCAAATGTCATCAATTCGTCAATCTGCCATTGTTCACCGGCAGGAATTGTAAATTGATCAGCCATTGCATTATCATTTAGTACCTGATGTCCCCAACCATATAGTGTGTGTCCTAATGCTGATTCAATAAAGCTTCTATCAGCACCACCAAAACCACCACCCGGGTCATTTACTAATGGACCATTATCGAATAAAACTGCACCGGGAGCTTCCCATAGAGGTGTTCCGCCATTTCCATTTATGATAGCGGGACCCTGGGATTTCGGGGCTAACTCTTGTGCAGAATCCTGGGCAAGAGATAGACCAGAAACGAATACGAACAAAAAAAGTACGCTAAAGAATTGTTTCATAAAGAAACCTCCTTTATTAAGTGATGAATGAAGTTAATTAAGAAAGAGAAATTAAATAAATTTCTTAAATAGGAAAGAGAAAAACTTATTTGCAGATTATGTTTAAGCATTTTAAACTAACAAACCCTAATTAAGATGAATAATAATTCAACTATTATAGCTAGCCACACTTGTTGGATATGAATTTTCACAAAATTCTACTGCTATATTAAGAAATTTCTATAAAAAATCAACTATAAACACAAAAAAAAATTCAATGAATGTTTATATTATTTTTTACTTTTTGATACATTAAATTTAGTTTTATTGAATAATACACTATAACGACAAAATATGTACAGACTTCAAAGATTTGAACTAGTTGAAAATCTACGGTTAAAAGGTATTTCTGATGAATCCTTGCTGCAGGCCATAAGTAAAGTTGAGCGGGAGAAATTTGTTCCTCCCGTTATGAAACCAAATGCGTATAAGGATATCGCTCTTCCAATTGGCTATGGTCAGACGATTTCGCAACCATACACAATTGCAATAATGACAGAAGCTTTGCGAGTTATGAAAGGTGATAAAGTACTGGAAATTGGAACTGGTTCAGGCTATCAGGCTGCAGTACTTTTTGAAATGGGAGCTAAAGTTTATAGTGTTGAACGACATATTGATATTTATAATGAAGTCTTAAAACGTTTTGAAAAACTTGGCATAAGAATCCATTGCAAATGTGGTGACGGGACACTTGGCTGGGATGCGTACGCACCATTTAATAAAATTATTGTTACTGCCG
>JAOTUT010000133.1 GCA_029863735.1 Ignavibacteria bacterium | reverse complement strand
AAGAACTAAAAGCTGATTATTCAAAATATCATAAGTTGAAGCTTTGCTTGCTTCCATTATACTTACCTTATTAATATTTCTTCCGGACTTATAAATGATAGTATCATTCTTTCCTGTTAAGAGAAGAATTTTCTTTCCACTAAGCTTCAATGCGTCCATCATCGAAATAAATTCTTTTGTCTTTGGTTTTTCAAATGAAAAATTCTCGACAACAATTAACTGCTCGTCTTTAGCTTTATAGCTCAATGCAGATTTTCTTGCAAGCTGTCTAAGTTTCTGCGGAAGTTTCTGCCTGTAATCTCTCGGACGAGGGCCAAATATGGTTCCTCCGCCAATCCACAATGGAGAGCGAATTGTTCCTGCTCGCGCAGTTCCTCTTCCTTTTTGTCTCCATGGTTTCCTTCCGCCACCCCTAACCTCGGCTCTTTCTTTTGCTTTATGTGTTCCCTGTCTCTGATTGGCAAGAAATGCTTTTACAGAAAGATAGATTGCATGATCATTTGGCTGAATGCCGAAAATCTCATCATCAAGCTTAACTTTTTTACCCGAAGGTTTTCCGTCTATTTTTAATATCTCTAATGTCATGATTATTCAGCTATTAATTCTTTTTCAATTCAACTATTGAATTTATTGATCCCGGAACAGCACCATTCACCAATATCAGATTATCTTCGGGGATAATTTTAATTACTTTTAAGTTACGGATGGTAACATTCTCAAATCCCATTCTTCCTGCCATCTTCATACCTTTAAAAACTCTTGAAGGATAAGAACTTTGACCAATAGAACCAGGTGCCCTAAGTCTATCGCTCTGACCATGAGTTGTTCCTCCAACTCCACTAAAATTGTGACGCTTCATAACTCCCTGAAATCCTTTGCCTTTACTCTTTCCACTAACTTTAATTATGTCACCTTCCTTAAATATATCAGTCTTAATTTCATCACCAATTTTCAAATTTCCGGAATCAAAATTTCTAAATTCCTTAAGCGTTCTAAGAGGAGAAAGATTGTTTTTCTTGAACTGTCCTAAAACCGGTTTACTAGTGTGTTTTTCTTTCCTCTCTTCAAAACCCATAACAACAGCTGAGTAGCCGTCTTTTTCCTTTTCACGCAAAGAAACAACTTTACAGGGTCCAGCCTGAATAACAGTCACAGTTACTAAATCACCTTCAGCATTAAAAATGCTTGTCATTCCTATTTTTTTACCTAAAATACCAGGCATATTAAACTCAGTTTTAGATTATAACTTAATTTCTATATCAACACCCGCCGGAATATCAAGCTTACTTAATGAATCGACGGTTTTATTATTTGAATTATGAATATCAATTATTCTTTTATGTGCGCGTGTTTCAAACTGCTCACGTGACTTTTTATCAACATGCGGAGATCTTAATACCGTATAAACAGTTCTTCTGGTCGGAAGAGGTATTGGTCCCGAGACCACAGCTCCGGTACTCCTAACCGTTTTAATGATCTTCTCTGTTGACTTATCAATCAATATATGATCGTAAGATTTCAACTTAATTCTTATTTTCTGACCGGGCACTTAGAAACTCCTTTGATTTTACACAAATGAAAAGGGAGATAAGTTCTCCCAATTCTTAAAAGAATATTTTAAAATTATTTATAAATCTTCGTAACAACACCTGCACCAACGGTTCTGCCGCCTTCACGAATTGCGAATCTTAATCCTTCTTCCATAGCTATTTCAGAAATTAATTCAACTTTAAGATTAACGTTATCACCAGGCATAACCATTTCAGTACCTTCCGGAAGAGTAGCAACACCGGTTACATCAGTAGTTCTGAAATAGAACTGAGGTCTGTAACCATTAAAGAATGGTGTATGTCTTCCGCCTTCATTCTTTGACAATATATAAACTGATCCATCAAAAACTGTGTGAGGAGTAATGGAACCAGTTTTTGCTAATACCATTCCTCTTTCAATTTCATTTTTATCAACACCTCTGAGCAATATTCCTGCGTTATCACCCGCCATTGCAGCGTCAAGTTCTTTTCTGAACATTTCAATTCCAGTAACAACTGTCTTCTTGTGAATACCAAGACCAATAAGTTCAACTTCCTCCTGAAGTTTCACTTGGCCTCTTTCTACTCTACCGGTAGCAACAGTGCCACGGCCTGTTATTGAAAATACATCCTCAACTGGCATCAGGAATGGTTTGGCTGTTTCTCTTTCCGGTACTGGAATATATGAATCGACTGCATCCATCAGTTTCCAAATAGAATCTAATCTTGAATCATCTATTGGTGCTTCGCTAGATGATGCAGCTTCAAGAGCTTGTAAAGCTGAACCCTGAATTATCGGAATTTCATCTCCCGGAAATTCATATGAGTTTAACAAATCTCTTAGTTCAACTTCTACTAATTCAAGAAGTTCAGGATCATCAACCATATCTACTTTGTTCATATATACAACTATTTTAGGAACACCAACCTGTCTTGCAAGAAGAATATGTTCTCTGGTTTGAGGCATAGGTCCATCAGTAGCAGCAACAACCAGAATAGCACCATCCATCTGTGCAGCACCGGTAATCATGTTCTTTACATAATCCGCGTGGCCAGGACAATCTACGTGAGCATAGTGTCTTTTTTCAGTTGCATATTCCACGTGAGCTGTTGCAATTGTAATGCCTCTTTCTTTTTCTTCAGGTGCATTATCAATACTATCAAATGTTCTTACCTCAGATAAGCCCTTTTTATTAAGAGCCATTGTGATGGCGGCAGTTAAAGTTGTTTTACCGTGATCGACGTGACCAATTGTTCCAACGTTAACGTGCGGCTTACTTCTGTCAAATTTTGCTTTTGCCATCGGTTTCTCCTTTTAATTTTGTTCCTTTTTTTATTTATTCTTAATTAATTAAACTGCTGTTGATTTCTTACCTAATGATTTTTCAGCAATCTCTTCAGCAATTGATTGAGGCACTTGCTGGTAGTGATCAAACTGCATAGAGTAAATCGCTCTTCCTTGTGTCATTGACCTCAATATTGTTGCATAACCAAACATTTCAGAAAGAGGAACTAATGCTTTAATAACCTGAGCATCTTTTCTTGCACTAAAACCTTCTATTTTTCCTCTTCGGGAATTTAAATCTCCCATTACATCACCTAAATAATCTTCAGGTGTTACAACCTCAACTGACATTATTGGCTCAAGTAAAATTGGTTTTGCTTTTTGAGATCCATTTTTAAATGCCATTGATCCGGCAACCTTAAACGAAAGTTCGTCTGAGTCAACATCATGATATGAACCATCGTATAGTTTTGCTTTGATATCAACAACCGGAAAACCGGCAACTACACCGTTTCTCATTGCTTCCTGAATTCCAGCTGATACAGCTGGTATATATTCTTTAGGAATTGATCCACCCACAATCCCATTTATAAATTCAAATCCTTTGCCTGTTTCATTTGGCTCTAATTCAATCTCAACATGACCGTACTTACCGCGCCCACCTGATTGCTTTATAAACTTACCCTCTGCATCAACTTTCTGAGTTATTGTTTCTCTGTATGCTACCTGGGGCTTTCCAATATTTGCTTCAACTTTAAATTCTCTTTTCATCCTATCCACAAGTATCTCAAGGTGAAGTTCACCCATTCCGCTAATTAATGTTTGTCCTGTCTCCTGATCAACATGTACTCTGAAAGTTGGATCTTCATCTGATAGTTTTGAAAGTGATTCAGATAATTTATCCTGGTCTGCTTTAGTCTTTGGTTCAATTGCAATTTGAATAACTGGTTCAGGAAAAGTCATCTTCTCAAGAACAATCGGATCATCTTCAGTACATAGAGTGTCACCAGTTCTAGTATGTTTTAGACCAACGGCAGCTGCAATGTCACCAGCTTTAACTTCATCAATATCTTCCCGGTGATTAGCATGCATTTGCAATAATCTACCAATCCTTTCCTTCTTCTCACTAACAGGATTATATATATATGATCCAGCTTTTAAAGTTCCTGCGTAAACACGGAAGAAGCACAGTTTACCAACGAATGGATCATTCATTATCTTAAATGCCAGAGCAGCAAACTTTTCTTTCTCATCAATTTTTATAATGACTGAATCATTCATTCCAACATGATGAGCTTCAATCTCCGTAAAATCAATTGGTGAAGGAAGTAAATCTACAACATAATCCAAAAGTTTTTGAACACCTTTATTTTTAAAAGCCGATCCGCATAGTACAGGAATTATTTTAAGTTCAATTGTTGCTTTTCTTAATACTGCAAGAATTTCTGCAGGTGTAATTTCTTTACCTTCAAGATATTTTTCTAATAAAGTATCATTAACATCTGATACAGCTTCAAGCATGTGGGTTCTGTACTTATTTGCAATCTCCAAAAGATCCTGTGGGATTGGAATTTCATCGTATGTTGCACCAAAAGTTTCTTCGTGATACATTCTTGCATTAAATTGAATTAGATCAATAACACCCACAAACATATCACCCTGACCAATAGGCAAGTTTATTGGAACTGCATTCGCTTTTAATCGGTCTTTCATCATTTGGAGCGCATTATAGAAATCCGCACCAACTCTGTCCACTTTATTTATAAATGCAATTCTAGGAACGTTATATTTATCTGCTTGTCTCCATACGGTTTCTGATTGTGGTTCAACACCTCCAACAGCACAAAATAAAGCAACAGCACCATCTAAAACTCTTAAAGATCTTTCAACTTCTACTGTAAAATCAACGTGACCAGGTGTATCAATAATATTAATCTGGTGATCGTTCCAATAACAAGTAGTAGCAGCACTGGTAATTGTAATACCACGTTCTTTCTCCTGCTCCATCCAATCCATAACTGAAGCACCATCATGAACTTCTCCCATCCGATGAGACTTCCCGGTGTAAAAAAGGATTCGTTCAGTCGTAGTGGTTTTACCCGCATCAATATGCGCCATTATCCCAATATTTCTCACACGCTCTATTTTAACTTTCTGTACCATAAATTCTTATTATTGCCTTACCATTTAAAGTGAGCAAAAGCTTTGTTTGCCTCTGCCATTTTATGAGTATCTTCTTTCTTTTTTACGGCTGAGCCTTCATTATTTGAAGCAGCCATTAATTCCTGAGCAAGTTTCTGAGACATTGTTTTATCACCACGCTTGCTTGAAAAAGTTTTAATCCATCTCATTGCCAGTGCTGTTCTTCTCTCTGGTCTAACTTCGCTTGGCACCTGATAGGTCGCTCCTCCAACTCTTCTGCTTCTAACTTCAATTATTGGCTGAACGTTGGATAATGCTTGTTTAAAAATTTCCAATCCAGTTTTTTTAGTTTTTTCCTCAATGATATCAAATGCACTGTAAATTATTTTCCTAGCCGCTGATTTTTTGCCATCATTCATCAATACATTGATAAATTTTGAAACGGTAACATCATTGAATTTTGGATCTGGTTTT
>JAOTUT010000132.1 GCA_029863735.1 Ignavibacteria bacterium | reverse complement strand
ATTATAGCTATGGCAAATATCAGTGATTATGACCCAAATTGCTTTTGGAAATACGATGACTTTGAAAGGAAAAATAGAGCCATAACAGACTCCTATGAGCCGGGCTCAACGTTTAAGGTTTTCACTTTTGCAGCACTTCTGGAAGATAAAGTCTGTAATGAAAATGAGCACATCAATACTGAAAACGGTGCATATAAATTCAAAAACAACTACATCAGGGATTCACACAAATTTGAATCATTAACAGTCAGACAAATTTTAGAAGAATCAAGCAACATTGGAACAGCGAAGCTCATTCAGAGAATGAATGATGAAAAATATTATCAATATGTAAGAAGTTTCGGTTTTGGAACTTTTACTTCGATTGCATTACCGGGCGAAGTAACTGGAAAACTTGTTGACCTTTCCCAATGGTCAAGTCTGACGAAAACGTATATGTCCTTTGGATATAATATTTCTGTTACGCCATTGCAACTTACCAATGCATTCTGTGCTATTGTAAATGGCGGAATTTTATATCAACCGCAAATTGTAAAAAGTCTGGTTGATAAAAATGGTAAAGTGATTAAAGAAAATTCTCCAGTGATCGTGAGAAGAGTTATTTCCGAGAAAACTTCTGAAAGAATGCGAAGCATTTTGCATGGAGCAGTTGAAAAAGGAACGGGTAAACAAGCGAGATTAGATTCAATTCCTGTAGGTGGAAAAACGGGCACTTCGAAACTTGTCGTTAACGGTAAGTATTCAGACAGCCAGTACTACTCTTCTTTTGTTGGATTTTATCCGGTCGACAATCCTTCAATTGTTTGTTATATATTGATCCATAAACCAAAAGGTGAATATTACGGTGGTCTGGTATCAGCTCCGGTTTTTAAAAATATTATCTCAAGAATTCATTCACTTGAAAAAGGAAAGATAACACTTTTAACTCCTGACACAGAAATAAAAATTACTGAACATCTTAATCAAACAATTGAAAAGGAATATATCTCCCAGGATTTTCAGTTGAATAATAAACTAAGTGAATCGAAGACTGTTTTTATATCAACTAATAACGTAAAAGTAATGCCTGACCTTAAGGGTAAAACTATAAAAGAAGCGGTTCTTACATTAAATGAGAAAGGAATTAAGTGGAGTCTTTCAGGTACCGGTGTTGTGGTTGAACAGAGTATCCCACCGGGCCAAACAGTCGATAAGAAGAAGACTTGTATACTTACTTGCACTCAGATTAGCACAACAGGAGCGAGGATTTACTGATGCTTCTGAGTGAATTATTAAATAAGATAAAAGCGGTTCAGGTTGTTGGTAATCCACCTACGCGTGAAGTATCCGGAGTTGAATATGATTCACGCAAAGTTGTAGATGGATCTGTCTTTATTGCTATAAAAGGATATAATACAGACGGACATTTATTTATACAGGATGCCTTAAATAAAAAAGCGGTTGCAGTAGTTGTTGAGAATGCGGATGCAATACCTGATTCACTTGTTAGTCATTTTAAGGCGATTAAGATTATTGTAAATGACAGTCGGCAAGCACTTGCTGAAATATCAAATGCATACTTCAATGAGCCGTCAAAAAAACTGAGACTTATCGGAATTACCGGTACGAATGGTAAAACAACTACATCATACTTTCTGAAGAATATTTACGAAACAACCGGTTACAAAGTTGGATTGATAGGAACAATTTCGAATTATATCGGAAATGAAAAAATCGAATCGAAGTTAACAACCCCTGAATCGAATGACCTTAACAGAATGTTTAATCAAATGCATAACAACGGTTGTGATTTTGTAGTAATGGAAGTATCATCTCATTCACTTGCATTAAAAAGAGTTCACGGATTACATTTTGCATTTGCGGTTTTTACTAATATAACTGCTGAACATCTTGATTTTCATTCTGACTTTGGAAATTATCTCAACGCTAAAAAAACATTGTTTGACACATTACCTGTTTCGTCGTCCGCAATTTATAACAATGATGATCTTCATAGCGTTGATGTAATAAAAGATTGCCGCTCATTAAAGTATTCATTCGGTACTAAAAATGATTCAGTCTTTAGAATCTATGATATTAATTGCGATCTCTCCGGAACATCGTTTACGATAAATTATGAGCAAAAAGACTACACACTCAAAACTTCTTTAGTTGGTGATTTCAATGCTTACAACGCAGCAGGAGCCTTTGCGGCAGCTAAATTATCAGGAATTAAAGATGAATTAATTACTGAAGGAATTCTGACATCACCACAAGTGCCCGGCAGATTTGAAATTTTATCGAACGGAACAAGAAAGGTCGTTATAGATTATTCGCATACTCCCGATAGTCTTGAAAAAACTCTACTTGTAATAAGAAAAATCACCGAAAAGAAAAATCCAGTCTGCACTGTATTCGGATGTGGAGGAAACAGAGATAAATTAAAACGCCCTCTGATGGGAAAGATTGCAACTGAACTCAGTGATCAGGTCATAGTAACTTCTGATAATCCAAGATTTGAAAATCCGTCAACAATAATTGAAGAGATAAAAGGCGGTATCACAAAAGATAATTATTCAGTGATTGAAGAAAGAGCATCAGCAATTGAGGAAGCTATTAAGAATAGTGGAAAAAATTCTGTTATTCTGATTGCCGGAAAAGGTCATGAGGATTATCAGGAAATAAATGGCATAAGGCATCATTTTTCTGATAGAGAAGTAGTACGAAAAATTTTAGGAATTTGAAAAAAGTTCAACTTGATATAGAAGATATTTTTGACGTTCCCGGTGCGGTAATATTTGAGCCAGATAAATTGAAGAGTATTCATTACGTATCGATTGATTCAAGAAAAATTAAAAAGAACACATTGTTTATAGCACTAACAGGAGAACGATTTGATGGACATGATTTTGTAAAGAAAGCAATTGCCAATGGAGTAGAAGCAGTGTTAATAAATGAAAGAAGATTAAATCGGTTTAATAATATTAAAGTCCCGATAATAACTGTCAAAGATACAACAATTGCATTAGGTGATATTGCAAGGATCTGGCGAAAAAAGTTAAACGCAAAAATTATTGGAATAACAGGAAGTTCAGGAAAAACCACAGTAAAAAATATGCTTGCAGAAATACTTTCAGAAAAATATAAAGTGAACAAAACTGAAGCTAACAACAATAACCATATTGGCGTGCCGTTAACGATTTTAAATACAAATGAAACTAATCAGGTATTAGTTGCAGAACTTGGTACAAATCACTTTGGCGAGATTTCATATACTGCCAGCATCCTTTCTCCTGACTTTAGTTTGATAACAAACATCGGTGATTCGCATTTGGAATTTTTGAAGACAAGAAACGGTGTCTGGAAAGAAAAATCATTTTTGTTTGATGAAACGATCAGTAATGGTGGAAAAGTATTTCTTAATTATGATGACCTGATAATTAAAGCAAAACATTCCAGGAAAGGTGACAACATTAGTTACGGTTTCTCGGGAAAAGTTGATGTCCTTGGAAAAATTAAATCATACACAGATGACGGTAAACCGGTTATCGAAATAAATTATAATAAAAAGAAAGCTGAAGTTACTCTTCCAATTTATGGTGAGCAAAGTGCAAATAATTTTCTTGCTTCCTGTGCCGTTGCACTGGAACTAGGTTTGACCATTGATGAGATTAAAAAAACTGTGAGTAGACTTAAAGCTCCCGCTGGAAGACTTGATGTTCAGAATTATAAAAATTTCATTCTTATTGACGATACTTATAATGCTAATCCCGATTCAACAAAAGCAGCAATTGAATTAGTTGGAAGTATTAAAACTTTTAAAAGGAAAATTCTTTTCCTCGGAGATATGCTTGAACTCGGCGGCAATAGTATTATTCTTCACCAGAGATTAGAACACGTAATTAAACAATCCCGTATTGATGAAGTCTATACAATTGGGCCTAAGATGAAATATCTTCATCAAAACTTAGATGAGACAAAACTAGTTGCTAAACACTTTACGAAAAGAAATTTTTTATTGAATCAAATAAGAAAAATGAATTTTAATAATTCTGTTATCCTAGTTAAAGGTTCAAGAGGACTAAAAATGGAAGAGTTTTTTTCAGAAATAAAAAATGAAAACATGAACTAATGCTCTACTATTTATTTGAATACATAAATAGGATTTATTCTCCACCCGGATTTGACATTTTCCGGTTTCTGACTTTCAGATCGGCATTAGCTTCTATCACCGGATTGTTCATGGCTTTTTATTTAGGACCGAAGATTATCCGAGGTTTAAAGAAGTATCAGATTGGTGAAGCGAAAAAAGAAGATGCACCACAAACGCATTGGTCAAAGGCTGGGACTCCTACGATGGGTGGTTTAATAATAATACTTTCCGCAGTAGTTCCTGTTTTATTGTGGGGTGATTTGACAAGCATCTATATTATTTTAATTCTTGGTGGTACCGTTTGGCTAAGTCTTGTTGGATTTCTTGATGATTACTTGAAAGTTGTCAAAAAATTACCAAATGGATTAATCGGCAGATATAAACTACTTGGACAATTTATTATTGGATTAGTTGTGGGTGCTGTTATTTATTTCTCACCTGAATTTGCGAATTATAATTCATTGACTACTGTTCCCTTTCTGAAAAATGTAAATCTCGATCTTTCAATATTTTATATACCTGTAGTGATATTCATAATTACAGCTACTTCTAACGCTGTCAATTTAACTGATGGATTAGATGGGCTTGCAATTGGCATTATCGCTATTGTAATGATCGCACTTGCATTGCTCAGTTATGTCAGTGGTAACATAATCTTTGCTGATTATCTGAACATCATTTATCTGCCAGGCTCAGGCGAATTAACAGTTTTTGTTGCCGCTCTGGTTGGCGCATCACTTGGTTTTTTGTGGTACAACGCGTACCCAGCGCAGGTTTTTATGGGCGATACTGGTTCTCTCGCACTCGGGGGTGCTTTTGGAATTCTGGCGGTATTAATAAAAAAGGAATTATTTATTCCTATTCTTGGTGGAATTTTTTTTATGGAAACACTTTCGGTTATTGTTCAAAAAATATATTTCAAATACACGAAGAAGAAATTCGGACAGGGAAAAAGAGTTTTTAAAATGGCTCCAATTCATCATCACTTCGAGATGCTTGGTTGGGCTGAACCGAAGATTGTTGTTCGGTTTTACATTATTGCAATCATCCTTGCAATAGTTACACTTATTTCGTTCAAGATAAGATGATGGAAGTTAAAGGCAAGAAAATATCTGTAATCGGTGCTGCAAGGAGCGGAGTCGGTGCAGCTAGACTTGTAAAACGACTCGGAGGAATTCCCTTTGTTAGTGACTTAGGCCCTGAAGAAAAAATATATGATGCTGTGAATCATCTCGAAATGGAAAATATAAATTTTGAGTTCGGGGGACACTCGGACAGAGTATATGAGTCTACGCTTATGATTGTC
>JAOTUT010000131.1 GCA_029863735.1 Ignavibacteria bacterium | reverse complement strand
GCATTGTCTGCCATTGCTTATTCACCATCCAGAACAGTTAATAGGAAGATTGAAAGGTGCAGAGAATATTCCGCCTGCAGAGCACAATGACTGATTACATTATATTTGATGTATGCAGTTTATATCAGATAAAAAAATAGTAAAATATTTTTCAGTTTTTCTGGTATTAATCCGTTTACTTGCATTTTTCAATTTATATTTGAAAGTTAATAGAGCTAAAATACAATATGAGTTTTTAAATAAATTATAATTTATAGAGGTGGGTTATGAAAAAAATATTTACCGTGTTCTGTCTGCTATTTTTATATGGAATATCATATGCACAGCAGGCAAGTGACTATTTTCCTTCCCAGACAAGTTTTGAATGGAAGTTCAAGGTAACTCCGCTTGATTCTCTTAATGATCCGGTAACTTCCGAAGCTTTATACAGAATAGATTCTTTTGCATCTGTTGCTAATTTTAATGGTAAACTTGCTAACATCGTGCCGACTAAGATAGGTCCATTACAGACTATTCTGTTTCAACCATTTTTAGATTCTCTATTTTTCAATACTGAAGGTACAAATGGTTTTGAGTATTTCAACATCAGCAGGATTGAAGAATTCCTTCTTGAGTTAGATACATTGGGCCTAGATCCGAATTTTAGTTTTGTTGAATTCTTTGCTTCACTTCAGGACTGGTATTCTGTTTACCGTTTTGCTTCAGTAGTAGGTACACCGTACACTCTTATTTCAAAAGATACAACCGTTGGTGTTTATCCTCTTCTATTTGAATACATCGGAAATAGATTGCAGGATGAATCAATACAAACAGTTCTTGGTAGCTTTAATTGCAAAAAGTTTCTTACTCAATGGAAGGTTTCTTACAGGCTCTTTCCACCACCATTCCCACCTGTTGAATTAATTACTACAAATGATACTATCTGGGTTGCGCCTGATAATTGGGTTGTTCAGGATATAATTCCATCGAATCCAATTGATTTATCGTTGTTACAAATCGATCCTTTCTTTATACCTGGACTTGAGACAAAACTAACTGATGAAATTGTTTCTGTTGAGAATGAAGTGATTTCGCCCGATAATTTTACTTTGGAACAAAATTATCCTAACCCCTTCAACCCAACAACAAAAATTCGTTACACAATTCCATCTGTTATTGCGAGTGGAACGAAGCAATCTGAACTTGTTACGCTAAAAGTCTACGATGTTCTCGGAAATGAAGTAGCAACACTTGTAAATGGAGATAAACCAGCAGGAATATATGAGGTAAAGTTTTCCGCCAAAGGCGGATCCACCTCCGGCGGAGATGCCGTTGAATTGCCCAGTGGAATTTATTTTTATAAATTGCAAGTAGGTTCTTTCGTTGAAACTAAAAAGATGGTGTTGATGAAATAACAACATCATAAATAATAATAACAAATTATGGAGGAGCGGTTATGCCTAGACAGATTTCACCTTATCATTCTAAAACAGGAGAATCATATCATATATATGGAGAATGTACGGCAGGTAGGGCTATTAAAAGAGGAAGAAAAGTAAAGGGAAAGAGTAATAAAAAATTATGTGGAGCCTGTAAAGATATAAGGGCTGGAAAAAGAACTCGTTAAAATCCTACTAAATAAGACAATTTCATTTATCGAACCCTGCTTAAGAATAGAGGCAGGGTTTTTTTATTGCCAATTACGAACAGTAGCCAATCACCAACAGTGGTCAAGCAGAACCATTTGTTGTTTCTATCAGTTAATATTTGCAAATTGTTTTTAAAATATTCCTCTACAAACCTTGGGAAGAGGTAGTGGAGCGGACTGCAGTACTTTTCGGAATATTCTTACCATAAAAATTCTTTCCTAGGTAATAGGAATAAATATCCTATCAACTTATTTGGAGAGAGTTATGAAAAAACATTTACTAGTTCTACTTGCGGCATTAACTATCTTAACCTTTGGCGGGATCCGGGGATGTGAAAAAATCTGGAAGACAATTATGGTATATATGTAGAAGATATGGATGGAGATAATGAATAATAAAATTATCAAACGATTTTGGTGGGTAATTAGTTTATTACCCCTACCAATTGTATTGCTTAACTCAGAAAAAAATTAATACTAAATAACCAGGAGGATAAGTCATGAAAAAGAACTTAACAACTGCTATTGTGTTCTTCAGTTTAAGTTTGGCTCTGTTTTACCCATTGGAAAATTTACAGGCTGATGTATATGTAAACCGGGTCCTGGGCCCACCACCGGGATGTCCTTATTCGATACAGGAATACCACGTAACCTCGGAAACCTGGGATGCTAGCTACCAAAATGCTTACGGCATCTGTGCAGGGTTGCCACCGGGACCCCCTTTCATTTTGGAACATAATCTTATTGTTGACCAGGGCGGGTCTCTCACCATCATTGGACCGGGTGTTGTTTCTGTACCCCAAATTTTCATTGTTGGACAAGGTGCAACCTTAACTATTGTTTCGGCAGATATAACCTCAATTCAACAGATTTCAATCCTGGGTAACATTTCCTGCATAAGTACCAATTTTTCATCAAGCACTGGTCTGGCCAGGCTTATTCACATACAAACTCCTGGCTACGCCACCTTTGAGGGCTGTGAGTTCAACTTTGCTAATTCCGCTCCTGGCCAGGAGGGAATAATTGGGAGTGCTGCCACAACAGATACCACCAGTATCAGCTTTATTGACTGCGAGTTTAACTTCCTCGGTAGTTTTCAACAGCCATTTATGGAACTCGGTGCCGGTGTAGTCGAGATATCGAATTGCACATTTAGCGACGCGGATGGGACGGCCTTAGCTTCCGCTAGTACTAATCTGATTCTAAATGACAACCGCTTCCTCAACACTATTTGCAGCGGTCCTCCCATTCCAGGTATCATTACTTGCGGTGCGCCGGTTAACATTCTAGGGAGTGTTGGTTCCCTGACCGGAAATGTAGGTGTGAATAACGAAATTAATGCGATCGTAATGGGCTTTGTTTCTCTTGCCGAGAACCGGCTCAGTACCTGGAGCGGCAGTGATTCACTGCCATTCATTAATGCAGGAACCATTTACATTTACCCCGGAGACAGCTTGAATATATCCACCGGCACTATCCTGAAATCAGAGAATGGCCCGCATAACGTAGCAGTGGACGGTGGTGTATTAAATGCCGAAGGGGTCTTGTTTACATCCAATAATGACACTTCCGCTGCGGCCGGCGGCAATACTGGTAGTACGTCCGACCCCGGGCCGGGAGATTGGGGGCAGATAAGTGTCACAGCCGTAAACGGCCCTTCCCCAAGGGGCGAGGTAAATTTAAACAATTGCATCGTTCGCTATGCCGGTCGTGGCGGTAGTCATCCCATTACCCAGGGTCCCAAGTCTAGTCTTCAGGTAACCAATTGCCTCATAGAACAGAACATGGGAAATACCCTTCAGTTGACGAGTGGGTTTCCAGCCGATCTAACGGAAGCCACGGTAAGGGGCAATACAATTGGAAATAATACCGGCCCCGCTATTTGGATGTATGATACCAGCCCTGGTAACACAGTTATCGATTCGAATACCATAATTGGCAATGCCAGCGGTATTCGGATCATTGGGGGAAGCGGGGGTTCTTCAGCACCTGTGTCGAGAAATCTGATTAGTGGGAATGATGGATATGGTATTTCCTGTTTTAGTAGCGGATATTCGCCTTTCATTGTTAATAATGTTATTTCAGCCAACCGCCTGATCGGTTTTTACCAGGAACACCCGACGGGAGATAGTATCCGGATTATAAACAATACCATCTATGGTAATGGCGGTGATGGAATCCGGCTGCAAAGGCTTCTACAAAGCATCCCTCCCGCCCAGGTGGTTAATAATCTTATCACCGAAAACCAGGGTTATGGAATATATGAGATGGTTTCATCAACCAATAGTATTCCACGCCATAATGATTTCTTTGATAATGCTGATGGGCTTTTTTTCTATAATGGTTCAACCAGCCTGACGCTCAGCGAGATTAACCAACTTCCGGGTGCCGCAAACAATCTCTCTGCAAATCCAATCATCGCAGCACAGCCGCAAGGCGTTTCTTCCAACATTACTGTCGATCCGGTTTCAGGAACTTCAATTTTAACTGATATGAGTGCGAGTTTTGTACCTGACACTTTTATTCAGAACACAATAAATCCCAACCTCAATCAAAAAAGACAGTTCTTGATTATTGACAATGACGCAACCACACTTACCGTTTATGGTTTGTTGACAGATGTGGCCAGCATTGGTGATAATTACTCAATTATTACCCTTTTACCTGTGCACGATAGTCCTCAGATTATAGACGTTGGTGAGAATCGCCCGGATCTTCCACCAACTGATTTTCTTGGAAATGCCAGAATTATTAATGCAATCGTAGACATTGGAGCTGTTGAAATTGATACCTCGGTTAATTTCACCGAAGACTTAACCCTGGATGTTCCAAAGGAATTTGTACTTTTACAGAATTACCCAAACCCATTCAACCCAGTAACAACAATTAATTATCTTATTCCAGAATTAAGTTTTGTTACAATTAAAGTATTTGATGTTTTAGGGAGTGAAGTTACGATACTAATTAATGAAGAGAAGACGATTGGAAATTATGAAGTTGAGTTTAATGCAGCCACTTTACCTAGTGGAGTATATTTCTATCAACTGAAGGCTGGAAACTATATTGAAACAAGAAAAATGGTCCTCCTTCGCTAAACTTGCCCGCCTCTGGCGGGGCTAAGGTGGATAAATGTTGATGAAGTAATTTTTAATTAATAGAATATATCTGGAGGAGTTATGAAATTCTATTCGGTTCTATTGATAATTGTTTTTAGTATGGCAATAAATATTTTTTCTCAGGTGCAATTTATGCCTCATACCATAACAACAAGTGCGAATGGTGCCAATTCAGTCTATGCGATAGATATGGAGGATGATGGGGATATCGATGTGCTTCCTGATTCCCGCTGATGAAAATTAATTTCACAATAATTATTTAGGAGGGTGTTATGAAAAAGTTAATGCAAATCACAATTAGCTTTTTATCTTTCAGTGTTATATCACTTGCACAAGTTAGTGAACTTAAAATTTTACCAGGTGATGGCACACTACATGACGAATTTGGATACTCAGTATCAATCTCAGGAGATTACGCTATTGTTGGTGCACTGTTTGGTGATAATTATTTTGGTTCAGCATATATATTCAGGAGAGATGGTGCAAGTTGGATAGAGGAACAAGAACTCACTGCCAGTGATGGTGCTGCGGGTGATAAATTTGGATGCTCCGTATCAATCTCAGGAAATTATACAGTTGTTGGTGCTCAATGGGATGATGATTATGGAGAGAATTCAGGTTCAGCGTATATATTCAGGAGAGATGGTACCAATTGGATAGAAGAACAAAAGCTCACTGCCAGCGATGGTGCTGAGGATGATGATTTTGGAGGCTCAGTATCAATCTCAGGAGATACGCTATT
>JAOTUT010000130.1 GCA_029863735.1 Ignavibacteria bacterium | reverse complement strand
CTCCTAGTTATTTCATTTGTATTCATTCTAGTCTTTCAATATAACTTTCTTTATAAAATAAACATTGTCATAACTCGCGCAGCTCATCTTGCTCACATTCTGAAAGCTTTATATTATGGAGCTCTGAATGTAGTTCTGGTTTCTTTGCTAATCGAGAATACGGAAATAGTTGATGCCAGATTTCTTATTTTTGTTTTCATTCTGCTAGTAATACCCTTACTTTATATCTCGAGAGTTGAATTGTTGAGATTACTCTTTATTAAATTCAGTAATACCGGCTTTAAAAGGAATGTACTAATAATTGGAAATGGTGAAGCAGGTAAGCTACTCGCAACAAAATTAATGTATGAAAATCCCATCGGATTAAACATTGTTGGTTTTATAGATGATGACAAACCTGTAAATACAGAAGAGATTTCAGGGAAAAAAATATTAGGCAATACACGTAATATTGAAGCAATTACTAAAGAGCACGAGGTTGATGAAATAATAGTAAATGCTGAGGGTGAAAACGCCGAAGCAATACTTAAACTTATAGATTATTGTAAATCATTAGGTGTGAATGTGAAGGTTACTTCAAAACTGTTTGATGTTGTAGCCAGAAAAATGAATACAGAAAAATACATTGATGTTCCGGTGATAGATATGTCGTCTCGTTACAACAATTCAATTACCTTGACAATGAAGAGAATAACTGACCTTGTTATATCTTTAGTAGCATTGGTTATAATGTCACCTTTGTTTTTAATAATCACATTACTGATAAAGATTTCCTCTCCGGGACCTATATTTTATAGTCAGAATCGTGTCGGAAAGTATAGTAAAGAATTTAAATTCTATAAATTTAGATCGATGATGACAAATGATGGTTCAGACGAGGAACGTGTAAAGGACATGATTAATTTTATGAAAGACGAATCTTTAAAATCTAAAATAATAAATAATAGTCGGGTAACATGGATTGGTAACATTATCAGAAAAACTTCTCTGGATGAATTACCACAGTTATTCAACGTACTGAAAGGGGATATGAGCCTTGTTGGTCCACGCCCTTGCTTGCCTTACGAGTATGAAAATTACGATGAGTGGCAAAAGAGAAGAGTTAATGTTATTCCAGGATGCACCGGCGTATGGCAGGTTTGGGGAAGAAGCTCAGTTTCATTTAAGGAAAGTGTGGTACTAGATTTATATTATATGAATAATATGTCACCCTGGTTTGACCTTCAATTGATGTTTCAGACTATTCCCGCGATATTAACCGCCAGAGGGGCAAAATAGTTTTAATATTGAAATTGCAATTCTTAATAATTTTTAGGTATTAAAAATGAAAGTTGGAGTAATTGGACTAGGTTATTGGGGTCCTAATCTGGTTAGGAATTTTCTTGCACATAAAGACGTAAAAAAAGTTATTGCGTGCGATATAAGAGAAAACAGACTTCAGATAATTAAACAAAAATTTCCGGCGGCTGAACTCTCTAAAGATTGCCATAATTTAATAGAAAGTAATGCAGATATTATAGTTATTGCAACACCAGTTGACACACACTATAATTTAGCACAAAAATCTCTGGAAGCTGGTAAACATATTTGGGTCGAAAAACCCTTTACTTCTACTTCTAAACAAGCAGAAGAACTTATCGAAATTGCTGAGAGAAAAAATCTTAAAATCTTTGTTGACCATACATTTATCTACAATGGCGCAGTAATGAAAATTAAAGAGCTTATAGATAAAAATGAGCTCGGTGATATTATTTATTTTGATTCGGAAAGAATAAATCTCGGGCTGTTCCAAAGAGATGTAAATGTAGTATGGGATCTCGCTCCACATGATTTATCCATTATGACTTATTTACTTGGAAAGCACAAAGTAAAAGCCCTCGTTGCAAACGGGATTGCCAATTTTAACGGGAAAGAAAATCTTGCCCATATATGTATTTATTTTGAGGATAATTGCTTCGCTCATTTTCACGTCAATTGGGTATCTCCAGTAAAAATTCGAAGAATAATAGTTGGCGGAGATAAAAAAATGCTCGTATATGATGACATGGAAAATTTTGAAAAGATTAAAGTTTATGATACTGGTGTTGAATTCAAATCAACTGAAAGCATTCACCAGGCATTAGTGCAATACCGAATAGGTGATATGTTTTCACCAAAAGTTAACCAGACCGAGGCACTCGGATTAGGAACCCAAGAATTTATATCGGCAATAAATGAAAATAGAACTACGTTAACCAGCGGAAGAGATGGACTTGAGGTTGTAAGATTACTAGAGGCCTGTGATTTTTCTTTAGCGAATATGGGCCAGCTTGTTGAGCTTGATAACATGCTTGTAGGATAAGCCTAAGAGTTGGTAGAATTTATTAGAATATCATCAAATTTTTATTGTTTACTTGCATCTATCTGAGATGTTCATTCATTTTTCCGAAATTGTCCTAATTACTTTTCAACCGTCTAAAGTCGTAATGAATAATAATGATTAAACAAAACATTAATAACGTTAAACTTGGAAAGGACGTAAAGATTTACGACTTCGTTAATCTTTATGGTTGTTCGATCGATGATGAAACTAAAGTAGGAACATTTGTAGAAATTCAAAAAAATTCTTTCATTGGGAAAAACTGTAAAATATCTTCTCACACATTTGTTTGTGAAGGTGTGCACATTGAAGATAATGTTTTTGTTGGACATAACGTAACATTTATTAATGATAAACATCCAAGAGCAACAAATGAAGATGGTTCAATGCAATCAGATATCGATTGGAAAGTTGTAGAAACTTTTGTAAAAAAGGGTGCTTCAATCGGCTCATCTTCAACTATTATGTGTGGAGTTACAATAGGAGAGAATTCAATTATCGGTGCAGGAGCTGTTGTAACTGCAGATGTTCCACCTAATTCCGTGGCCGTAGGTGTTCCAGCCAAAGTAATCAGAAAATTATAATAAAAAACCGGATGAGATATCCGGTTCCAAAAAATTTTATTTTAATCTTGATCAAAGAAAAAGTTGTGCTGAAGAATAGATAAGTAAAAAGAAATAAGTAACCCCAAGAATAAATTTTATTTTACCACTTCTCATTCCACCGATACGAAGAGACCAACGATTTTCATCCTTTATCTCCTGCAGCTCAACAAAAGATTTTCCTCTGGGGTGTGCCCAAACTTCAGATTGACTTAATACGGAGATATTATTCGTCGCGATATAACTTGAATTTTTCATTTTTCTTTTATTCCCATATATGTCTGTTTTTCATTGAGAAAAAGCAGTAAAAATTATACCACTAATAGAATTGAGAATTACCTCAGAAAAGTTACTCACACAGTTTGAAACGTAGGAATTACCGGTAATTCACCAAGATAAACTTCTTAAAACAGAGAACTTTACTATCATAAATTCTCAATCCTCTCCAATAATCTCAATTCTTCGGTTTTCGCTGCGGCCTACCTCAGTACTGTTATCAGCAACCGGGAAATTATCTGCCATGCCAAATACCAGGAAGTTTTCCCTTGCCAATCCTCCAAAATATGTCAAATATTCTAGTACAGCTTTTGCTCGTTCAAGCGACAAATTTCTTAAAAGTCTTTTATTTCCATTTGAATCCATATGCCCTTCTATACGCCACTTTTTGTCAGGAAACTTTTGTAGTTGCAAGATTATTGCATCTAATTCTTCTTTTCCTTCGATTTTTATCATAGCTGAATTGGGTGAGAATATATCATCGCCCATTAAAATAAATTTTCCTTCGCCAATTATCTCACCAGCATCTGGGCATCCATCTTCATCTGCAACTCCATCTATATCTTCAGCTTCATTTGGACATTTATCATAGATGTCTAAAATTCCATCTCCATCATTATCCAGATCCGGGCATCCATCTTCATCCTGAAATCCATCTATGTCTTCAGCTTCAAGCGGGCATTTATCAATAACATCCAAAATACCGTCACCGTCATTATCAATATCCGGGCATCCATCTTCATCTTCAAAGCCATCAAAGTCCTCCGGTTCATTAGCACACATATCTGCCGAACCTTTTATTCCGTCATTATCTGGATCATTATTAATGAATGGTGAGAATGAAACACCAACCAACACTGTTGTATAAGCATCATTTTTATTTGCAGCGGCTATATCATCAAGGTAGTCAGTCTGCGGAAAATATTGACTAGCAGAAAGGTTGATACTTACTTTTTCGCTAACAAAAATTTTAATGCCACCTTCTATATTGTATGCAATTGTGTTTTTAGTGTAAAGATTGGCTGCGTTTCCTGATGCTGGTTTACCCTGATCATCTTTTGGATCAAACCAAAAATTAGATATTCCTCCTGACAAATAAGGCATTACGGCTTTATTAATCGATATACCATAAGTTATTCCTAATCCTATCGAAAAAGTACCTGTGCTGAATTCTGGAGGAATTTCTACAGGTCCAATTTGTGTTCCAATTGAACCTCTTGAGTCCTCACCTTTTACCTGATCATAGCCTAAATTTAATTTTAAGCCGAAATAGTGAATAGATTTTGTTTTAAAGAAATATTCTCCGGTTCCTCTTAAAGCAAATCCTGTTTTTGCCGTTTCATAGTCAGTTTGAGGAAATGTAACTCCCCCACCAAGACCAAATATCATGGTGTTTTGAAAGAGTTGATTATTCGCAGCTGATGATTGAGGATAGACTTCAGCAAATGTTATAAAAAGAATTAAGATTAATCCGTATTTTAGGAACTTTATCTGATTAAAATAACTGTATAGAATTTTCACAATTAATGTCCTATTGTTATTAATTAGTTGCAAACATTACTGTATTAATTTAATTCATCTGCAAATCTTATGCGAATTTTTTTTTCAAAATGAGTCTATAAAAAGATTGATTTTGGCCCGAAAATAGATGATATTGTATGCATAGAATAATCAATATGTAATTGCTACATTTAGATACACGTTATTTGTTTAATTTAATTACGAATTATAAATCGACAATTTACTAACCTACTATAAAGAATAGGAGCAAAAATGTTCGACACTAGCATTTATATAAACAGAAGAAGAATATTAAAGGAAAAATTTGATTCGGGTTTGATTTTGTTTTTAGGCAACGAAGATAGCCCTGCAAACTACACAGCAAATACTTACAATTTCAGACAGGATAGTACTTTCCTTTATTTCTTTGGAGTGGACAGACCAGGATTTGCGGCAACTATTGACATCGATAATAACCTTGAAACTCTTTTTGGAAATGATTCTACATTGGATGAAATAGTTTGGACGGGTCCACAACGAACGGTAAATGATTATGCTGAAATAGTAGGAGTTAAGCGAGCGACGTCAACTGAAAAGCTAAATGAACAAATAATTGGTGCGATAAAAAGAGGTCGAAAAATTCATTTTCTTCCACAGTACCGTCTTGAAAATATTTTGAAGCTTGCCACAATAAGCGGATTGAAATCTGAAAATGTAAATGACTATGCCTCAGAGAAACTAATAAAAGCAATTGT
>JAOTUT010000128.1 GCA_029863735.1 Ignavibacteria bacterium | reverse complement strand
TCAATATGGGTGGAATCCAGTAGTCCTTACCGTAAAAGAACCCTATGATTTTTATAGGGATGAGGAAATGATGACAGATGTTTTGGGAAAATGTGTAATTGCCAGGACATATTCAATCGAACCAATGAAATGGGTACGGAAATTTCTTAAAAAAAGATCGCAGGCCAAGATACAAACTGATTCTGCTCGATCAATTAATGAAAAATCATTGAAGCCTGGCATTCTGGTCAAGCTTAAAACTTACATACTATTTCCTGATAATGAAATTCTTTGGCTGCCATTTGCGGTTCTAAAGGGTATTCAATTAATTAAAAAATATAAACTTGATTTGATCTATTCTACCGCTTCACCATTTACAGATCATTTAATTGCACTCATATTGGTAAAGTTTTCAAATCTATCTTGGGTCGCAGATTTTAGGGATCTTTGGGTTGATCGACCGAACTTTCCAAAGAATAGATGGCGGCTATTTATTGATAGAAAACTTGAAAAGATGGTAATCAAAAATGCGGACCATATTATAACAGCAACTCCTGTAATGGCTGAACATTTCAGTAAGCTTTACCCTAATAATAATTATTCATCAATAACGAATGGATTTGATGAAGATGATTTTTCAAATACATCAGGAATAGAGCCCGTTGAAGATAAATTTCTAATAACTTACACAGGTATATTTAATAAAGAACAGAATCCACAAAAGTTTTTTATGGCTGTTCACAAAGCAATTAACAAGCGTGATGACTTTAAAGAAAAAGTAAAACTTAAAATTATCGGTCAATTAGACAATCCTGGCGATTTTGAAAATATGATCTACTTCAAAAAACTTGGACTTGACAAGTACTCTGAACTTATTCCTTACCTGCCACACAAACAGGTTACTAATGAGATGTGCCGATCAACTGTTTTACTTTTACTGGTGGGAGAGTATCCATATAATGAAGGTATACTGACCGGAAAAATATTCGAGTACTTACGAGCAGGTCGTCCAATACTTGCAGTGGTTCCACCGAATGGACTGGCGGCTGATGTTATTAAAGAGACAAATTCAGGTCAGATTGTTTCGAATGAAAGTGTAGAAAAAATTTCCAATGGTATCCTCGCTTTATTTGATATGTTCATCTCAAATATACTTGAGGGCTCATTCAAGAGAGTTGGAATAGAGAAATTTAACAGGCAGAGTCTTACGAAAGAGCTTTCTGAAGTTTTTGAGCAAACTGTTCACCACAAGTTAATCACAAAAAACAATTACAATAAGTAAGATGAAAAGAAAAGAAGAGATAAAAGATTTTTATGATAAATTTTCAAAAAATTTAATAAGGGATAAAATTTATCCGAATCCTCGGCATAAGAAAATTATTAGTTACCTGAAAAAAGTATTTCAAAATTACAATTTCAATAGTGCTTTAGAAATCGGATGTGGTATCGGAATCATTTCGGAATTTATTGCTAAAAACATACCGAGTGTTACCGGGTTAGATATCAGCGAAGAAAATATAAAATTTGCAAAGGCTACAAATAAAAAAGTGTCCTTTTATTGCTCTGATTTTTTGGATTATCCGGTAAAAAACAATTATGATTTAATTACCCTGTTTGATGTGCTAGAGCATATTCCGAAAGAAATTCATCCGGATGTGTTTCGAAAAATTAGTGATTTATCAAATGCTAACAGCATAATCATAATGACTATACCTGATCCCTACTACCTTTCATACATCAGAGAGTATAGCCCGGAAAAATTACAATTAGTCGATGAGAGCATTTATCCTGATGAAATGATACAAATCTTTAAGCAGAATAATCTGGAAGTTATAATGTTTGAGAAATATGGAATTGATAATGCCGATCAATACAATTTGTACTTGCTTCATTACAAGAAAAAGCAGTACGAACTTACTCCGGTATCTCAGACCGATAAAAATTTGCTTATAGATTATTTTGGCAAGTTGGTTAACAGAATAAAAAGAATTTCAGGTCAAATAAGGTATGGGAAATACTTAAAATGAAGCAAATATTATTGTTGAAAATGTTAGTTCTTTACTCACACAAATGCATTCCCCTCTCATTTTTTAGAATTAGTCATCTGAGTAGTGTCTCTAATTAATTAGCCTCCAAGGATGGGATAAATACACACTTAATTCTGAAAAACAATAATATGTATATTTTAATACTAAAATTTTGACAATATCTCCATTTGATTTCTTCACTTGAATAAAAGAGCTCAAAAAATATTAGTAATCATAACTGATCTCGTCTTCATCAACTTAGCGTGGTCGGCATATTTTTTTATAAGAATAGAAACCGGATGGTTTAAGATTCTTATTATGCCGGAAGTTATTCTTCCGATGATTGTTATTTACTTTTACTGGCTAATCGTCTTTACGTTCTTTGGGATGTACAGAACCTGGTTTGCCTCTTCTCGGTTCGATGAAATCTCAACTTTATTTAAAGCTACCTTCGTTGGAATTTTTATTCTCTTTTTTGTGATTTATCTGGATGACTATTTGCATGGAGTTGAGTCATCAAGCAGAATACTGATTTTTATTTATTGGTTTTTCCTTTTTCTTTTTGTTTCTATAGGAAGATTATTCATCAGAAGTTTTCAAAGAAGACTACTAATTAAGGGGATCGGAAGAAAGGGAGCAGTCATTGTTGGTTATAATACTAAAGCTAAAGAAGTTTATGATCAAATTCTTGAACATCCCGCATTGGGATTGGATGTTGTAGCATATGTAGGTGTGAATCCGGATAATGTTGGTAAGGTATATAAAGAAATCACTGTGCAAGGATCCCTTGATCAGCTTGTGGATGTTATTAGTAGAACACAGGCATCAGAAGTAATTATAGCATTGGAAAAAGAGGACCATGACCTTCTCGTTGATATTATTTCAAAAGTTGAGAATAAAGGTATTGGTCTTAAAATAGTCCCTGATCTTTATGAAATTTTAAGTGGTCAGGCAAGAACTTCGCAGCTATATGGAATTCCTTTAATTGACATTATGCCGGAGCTAATGCCTGAATGGGAAAAAAAATTAAAAAGAATTTCAGATGTAATTATCTCTTTGATTATACTTATCATAACATTTCCACTCGATATTTTAGTTTCAATATTCATCAAACTTGATAGTAAAGGTCCGGTTCTATTTAAACAAGACAGAATCGGAATGAACAATAAAATATTTAGGATTTATAAATTTCGGTCTATGTACCAGGATGCTGAAAAGGATACTGGTCCTGTTTGGTCAATTAAGGACGATCCAAGAGTAACTCGAGTTGGGCGAATAATGAGACAACTTCGCTTTGATGAAATACCACAATTTTTCAATGTGCTTAAAGGCGAAATGAGTTTAGTTGGTCCTCGTCCCGAAAGACCATACTTTGTTGAGATGCTTGCACAACAGTTGCCCTATTATAGAAGAAGATTGAAAGTCCGACCCGGCATTACCGGTTGGGCACAGGTCAAGCATAAATACGATGAGAGTATCGAAGATGTTAAAGTAAAATTGCGGTACGATCTTTTTTACATTGAAAATATGTCCCTAAGAATGGATATTAAAATACTTGCGCGAACTATACTTGTAGTATTATTTGGCAAAGGGCATTATAGCTAATTAGTGAAACTTGCCTGACGGCCCCGGCTTCGCCGCGAGGCGAGCAGTCAGGTTCGTGGTTTTTGATAACAACTAAATTCAAAAATGAAAACACTTGTAATCATACCTACATATAACGAGCTTGAGAATATGCCGAGGCTCTTACCTGAAGTTCTTTCCAAGAATGATGAAATTAATATACTGATTGTGGATGATAATTCGCCGGATGGTACTGCTGCTTTTGTTGAAAATGAAATGAAAAATAATAAACGCATTCATCTCATTAAAAGACCTTCAAAGCGAGGGCTTGGTACTGCATACATTGCCGGTTTTAAGTATGCACTTCAGAATAATTACAATTTTATATTTGAGATGGACGCTGACTTCTCCCACGACCCAAATGAAATTCCAAGATTCCTGGAAGAAATTAAAGATTCAGATCTCGTGCTTGGCAGCAGATATAAAAACGGAGTAAATGTAATAAATTGGCCAATGAGGAGATTGTTATTGAGCTGGTTTGCTAATATTTATACACGTGTAATAACTGGACTGCCAGTGCATGATGCTACAGGTGGTTTTAAATGCTTCAGAAGAAAAGTTCTGGAAGCTATTGATTTAGATCGGGTCACATCAAATGGATATGCATTCCAGATTGAAATGAATTTTAAAGCCTGGAAAAAAGGATTTAAGGTTAAGGAAATTCCAATCATCTTTGTTGATCGTGTAAAGGGAAAATCTAAAATGTCGAGAAAGATTGTCCGCGAAGCAGTAACAATGGTTTGGAAGCTGAGGATAAAAAGTATTTTTGGAATGCTTAAGTAGGATATTAATTGGACCTTTCGATAATCATAGTAAACTATAACGTCAAAGAATTCCTGCAGAACCTGCTCAATTCAATTGAAAAAGCCTCATCAAATATTCTAAAAGAAATTATTGTAGTTGATAATGCTTCCGACGATGGAAGCGTGGAAGTTATTAAAGAAAAATTCTCATCTGTAAAGCTAATTGAAAATAAAATTAATGTCGGGTTTGGGAGAGCTAATAATCAGGGATTAGCATTTGCAAAAGGGAAATATATTCTTTTTATTAATCCTGACTGTATCATTAGTGAAGATACTCTCGATAAAATGATTTCATTTTTTGAAAACCATTCTGATTGCGCACTTGCCGGCTGTAAAATATTAAACTCAGACGGAACTCTCCAACTCGCCTGCAGAAGAAGTTTTCCTGGTCCCTGGACATCCTTCACAAAGGTTACTGGTCTCAGTAATATTTTTTCAAACAACAGAATTTTTGCCCGATACAATCTTACTTATTTAGATGAAAACAAAACTTATGAGGTTGATGCAGTCTCTGGTTCTTTTATGATGATCAGAAAAGAAGTTTATGAAAAAACAGGAGGATTTGACGAGCAATTTTTTATGTATGGTGAAGATCTTGATTTATGTTATCGTGTGCAGAAGAACGGCTATAAAGTTTACTATATGCATGAGACACAAATAATTCACTACAAGGGAGAAAGCACAAAAAGAAGCAACCTTGATGAAACAAAATTGTTTTATGATGCAATGAATTTGTTCGTTAAAAAACACCTCTCAAGTTTTCCTCTTGTGGAATTAATACTCAGATCAGCAATTGGCTTCAGAAAACTTTTTGCGTTTTTAGGTAAAAGGAAATTATCAATCTACACTGCATTTGCTGATTTTATAATTTTTAATTTATCGTTATTCGCTGCTGAAAAGTTTTACAAGAGTATAACTGAATGGGTTGGGTTTGATCCGAATGCGTACCTGATAATTTATACCGTCCCGGCACTGATCCACTTTATTGTTGCAATCCTCACCGGTGTTTACCGAAAAGACGAAGTCTCAGTACTCAGAAATTTTGGTGCGATCATCATAAGCTTCCTGATTGTTACATCAGCAACATTTTTCTTTAAGCAATATGCAT
>JAOTUT010000129.1 GCA_029863735.1 Ignavibacteria bacterium | reverse complement strand
TATTTTTATTATGCAGAACACTCCGGATAAAAATCTGGAAATAAAATTAAATCCTGAGGATGCTTTTGAAAATGCTGACACACTATTCTTATTAATGAAGGATTATGTTGATCATATGGATCATCACTTTAAGCAGATATTCCGCAAATAAACTTCAGTAAAAAACAGAGGAAAAAATGAAATACTTTTCGATAATAATGTCATCGCTTTTGCTGGCAATAACAGGATGCTCTGACTCATCAAATTTCCAGAATGAAGTTCAGTCGTACCTTGATAATTACAACAAAGAGTTCCAGAAGTACGGTTATGAATGGAACAAAGGTGAATGGGCACTTAATACTCACATCGTTGAAGGCGATACAGTTACAGTAAAACAGGCACAGGAGGCTCAGGAACAGTATGCGAAGTTTACCGGAAGTAAGGAAAATATCGAGACAGCAACGGAATATCTTAAGCAAAAAAATAAGCTGACCGATTTGCAGGTAAAACAACTTAACAGAGTATTATATTTGGCGGCAAGCAATCCACAAACTGTAAGTGAATTGGTCAAAGAAAAAATAGTAGCCAGCACAAAACAAATTGAGCTTCTCTTTGGGTATGATTTTAGACTCGATGGCAAATCAATTACTCCAAATG
This sequence comes from Ignavibacteria bacterium, assembly GCA_029863735.1. The sequence goes on along the minus strand of JAOTUT010000129.1, from coordinate 4,904 downwards.
AAATTGATGAACTGCTGAATAATGAAAAAAATCTTGACAAAAGATTAAAAGTATGGGAAGCAAGTAAAGAAGTTGGAATTGGATTAAAAGATGGTCTGGCAAATCTTCAAAGATTAAGAAATGAAACAGTGCAAGCACTCGGTTACCCTGATTTCTTTTCTTACCAGGTTTCTGATTACGAAATGACTGTCGATGAGATGAGGGAAATCTGCCAAAATATGATTAGGGATATCTGGCCACTTTACCGTGAACTACACACCTGGGCAAGATACACACTGGCAGAAAAGTACAGAGCTAAAGTTCCGGATATGCTACCGGCTCAGTGGCTACCAAACAGATGGGGACAGGACTGGCAGGGAATTATAGAGGCTGAAGGATTAAATATTGACGAACAACTAAAAAATTATTCTGCTGAATGGGTAGTAAAAAAAGGGGAAGAGTTTTATGTGAGTCTTGGATTTCCAAATCTACCGCAGTCATTCTGGGATTTATCGAGTCTCTACCCTGCTCCACCTGATGCAGGTTATAAAAAAAATAATCATGCATCTGCCTGGCATATGGATAATGATAAAGATGTGAGATCGTTGATGAGTGTAATTCCAAATACAAGATGGTGGTCAACTTCACTTCACGAACTCGGACATATTTATTATTACATCAGCTATTCAAATCCGAACGTGCCGATTATTTTAAGAGAAGGTGCTAATCGTGGTTACCATGAAGCAGTAGGTTATTTGATTGGATTGGCGTCACTTCAGCCCCCATTTTTGAAACAAATGGAATTAATGCCAAAAGATTTTGAGGTAAATAAAACACAAGCACTACTTAGTGAAGCGCTTGATTATATTCCTTTCATCCCGTGGGGTGCTGGTGTGATGACAGAGTTCGAGCATGAGCTTTATTCGAATAACATTAATAAAGATCAGTTCAACAAAAAGTGGTGGGAACTGGTTAAAAAGTACCAGGGAATAGTTCCACCTTATGAACGAGGAGAAGAGTATTGCGATGCGGCAACTAAAACTCACATTAATAACGATGCCGCACAATATTATGATTACGCAATTTCCTTTGTTCTCTTATTTCAGTTTCACGATTATATTTCAAGCAAAATATTAAAGCAGGATCAATACGCAACTAATTATTATGGAAGCAAAGAAGTTGGTCAATGGCTAAAGAACTTGTTGTCTCCGGGGGCAAGTGTTGATTGGAAAGAGCATTTGAAGTCAAGCATTGATTCAGAAATGAGTGCTAAAGCACTACTGGAATATTTTAATCCATTGATGAGCTGGCTTAAGGAACAGAATAAAGGAAGGAAGTATACCCTTCCTAAAACATTTTAAAATCTTCCGTCTGAGTCGGATGTTCCATATTTTTGCAATCAGAGATAAGAAATGATTGAAATTAAAAACCTACATAAATCATTCGGTGCTAATAAAGTTCTTCGAGGTATCAATCTGGATATTGATACCGGTGAAACATTAGTCATTATTGGAAGAAGCGGCTGTGGTAAAAGTGTTTTGATAAAACACATTGTCGGGCTTCTCTATCCTGATGAAGGTTCTGTCAAAGTCGAAGGTAAAATTGTCGATGAGATGAGTATGAAAGAGCTTTATGAATTAAGAACCAAGTTTGGCTTTTTATTCCAGGGTTCTGCTTTGTTCGATTCAATGACTGTTGAGGAGAACATTTCTTTACCGCTTGTTGAATCTAAAAGAAAATTTTCAATTGCTGAGATGGATAAAATGGTTTCTGAAAAATTAGAAATGGTTGGAATGTCAGGGGTTCAGAATTTAAAACCAGCAGAACTTTCAGGCGGAATGAAAAAAAGAGTAGGTCTTGCCAGAGCTTTGATCACCGATCCTGATTACATTTTTTATGATGAACCAACTACAGGTTTAGATCCAATTATGTCTGATTCTATTGATGAATTAATAAAAGAGTTAACTGAAAAATTAAATTCAACTTCGATTGTAGTTACACACGATATGTATAGTGTTAAAAATGTTGCAGACCGGGTAGCAATGATGCACGAAGGGAAAATTTACTTTTTTGGAACTCCTTCTGAACTTCTTTCTTCAAAAAATCCAATCATTAAAGAATTCATCCAAAGAACTGAGTGAAAATAAAAAAGGCGAAGAGAACATCTTCGCCTTCGTTAAAGAATATTCCTTATTATTTTCCTACAGGAAATGATACACCTAATAAAACAGAGAAGTAACTTGGTTTATCATTAGTATCTTCCTCTGTCGTTGGTTCCTGTGCTACTCCGTTCACCTTCCCAAAGGGAGGGACATAAGTATCATACTCAACTGTTGGACCATCACTAAATACATATGTATATTCTACACCTAACTGAAGCATAACTGATCCAAATAAGTAATAGAAGCCAATAGCGGGAACGACACCAAACCCAGTGCTAGTGAAACTATCATCTAAAGTAAAAGGTTTTCCAAAACCAAAATCTTCTGTCCAGTTAACTTTATATGTCTCGAAAAATACGCCAATGGCCAATCCAACATAAGGTTTAAATCCACTCCCGGTTGTAATCATATAATATCCACCAATCAAAAGTGGAATTTGAGAGTAAGTATCCTCATAACTGTAGCCAGCTCCTTCTTCTGTTTGTTTTCCGAAATTAATATAACCACCTCTAAAGGCGAGACGGAAGGCAGGTGAAACGAAGTAAGAAAATTCAGCATGACCGGAGAATCCTGTTCCAGCTACGTGTTTAAATCCGTCATCGCTTCCCATTGGAAATGAAACGTCGCCAAGAATTCCAAGAAGCATCATTCCTTTAACAAAATCTTTCATATCTGCAGGAGGAACAATTTCTGATGTAATATTCAGATTTAAGTTAGATTCAATGTTTTTGTTGATGATCGATTGAGTATTTTCACCAGTTAAGTCCGATGGTAGTTTAAGTTTTAACTCCGCAAAACTTAGTGATGAAATAAGGATGAGTGAAAATACGGTAAGAAACACACTCTTCATAAACCCTCCAATAATTTATGATATTTAGATTGATTAGCCCTCACACGGCTTCAAAAACAACCAATATTGCAGAAATGTCAAATTTTTTCTTTTTGCAACTGACTCAATTAATTTTATATTGCCAAAAAAAAAGGATCAATCATGGAAAATATCAAAGAGCTTCTGGCTAATCGTGAAGTATATACTGTACCCAAAGAGACAACTATCGAAGATGCAGTTTTTTATATGGCTGAAAAGGGAGTTGGACTAATTCCAATAATGGATGAAGAAAAACTTGTTGGTGTTTTTTCTGAGAGAGATTTGGTTAAACGTGTAATAGCAAAAAATAAAAGTTTGGTTGATACAAAGGTTGAAGAGGTGATGAGCACCAATTTAATTATTGCAGAGACTCATGAAGCCAATGAATCCATCCTTGCAAAAATGAAGGAAGCAAATACAAGGCATATACTGATTATAGAAAATGAAAAATTAATTGGTGTGCTTTCGATGAGGGATTTACTAGAGCTGGATTTATCAGTCTGCAAAACAACTGTTGAAGTTTTGAACAATTACATCTATTCGAAATAAATTATTCATTAAGATTATCTGCAATAATTCTCGTTCCTGAATCAGAATTTGCCAGTTGAGTTGAATCAGTGATTATTGTTTCTTTGCCTCCATTTTTTACAAATTGAATTGCAGCTAAAATTTTCGGACCCATACTTCCGTCGGCAAATTCACCTTTTTCAAAATATTCCTCCGCTTCTCTTACTGTTATATTCTCCAGCTTCTGTTGATTCGGTTTGTTAAAGTTCAGATAAACATTCGGTACATCAGTTAAAATAAAAAATGCATCTGCACCAATTTCTATTGCAAGCAATGATGATGCAAGATCTTTATCAATAACTGCTTCAACTCCGACAAGATTTTTCTTTTCATCGCTGTAAACAGGAACACCGCCACCCCCGGCAGCAATTACAATGTTCCCACGTTTAACTAAATCACGAATTACTCTTTTATTAAGAATGTCAACAGGATCAGGTGAAGGTACTACTCTTCGCCATCCTCTTTTTCTCGGATCTTCATTGAAGATTAATCCACCGGCTCTCGCTAAAAGTTCAGCTTCTTCTTTCAAATAAAATCTGCCGACCGGCTTAGTAGGCTCTATAAATGCAGGATCATTTTTATCAACTAAAACCTGGGTAATAACTGTAACAACATTTTTTCTGATCTTATATTCGCGCAGAATATTTTTAATCTGTCGTTCAATCATATAGCCAATTCCACCCTGCGAATCGGCGACACAAATATCCAGTGGCATCTGGGGAATTTTATACTCTCTGTAACCGGCTTCATTGCGTAACATAATGTTTCCAACCTGCGGACCGTTACCGTGGGTTATAACAATCTCATGGCCAGCCTTAAGCAGTTTTAGCAGATGAACACAGGTATTGTATGTGTTCTTCTCCTGTTGCTGTATAGTTCCCAGCTCATTACCTCTGAGAAGAGCATTTCCACCAAGGGCTACAACTGCAATTTTCTTATTCATATAGAACTAATTACCGGTAAACAGAATTTCAAAAAAAGAAGTACAAACTTAAGCACCTGCATTCGCAAATAAAACGATAAATAGTAAACATTAATCAGACCGGACAGATTTGAGTGAAAGTAAGTTAATATTTATGTTTAATAAGTGACAAAAGGAAATTAAAACGTTGAACAGTAAAGAAAACTTTGATCCGAAAGATTTATTAAAGCCTGAAAATATGATTCGGCTTTATGCAAGCGGTGCATTCCCGATGGCTGATGCTAAGAGCGGAGGCATTAATTGGTATCTCCCTGAAATACGAACGATCATTCCTATCGATAATTTCAACATTCCTCGCTCAGCTAAAAAAGTGATTGATGATGAAAATTTTGAGATAAAATTTAAT